>NZ_JBHFNQ010000021.1:0-19453 GCF_041929345.1 Floridaenema aerugineum BLCC-F46 | reverse complement strand
TTTACACATAATTTTTTTGTTTTTTTGTGTTTTTTTTTATAATAATTATATATTTTTTTTTTATTAAATAAATAAAATAAAAATTTTTTGTTGTTGGTCGTCTTCTTTTTATGTGCGCCCCGCCCCCCCAACAACGTACCTGCAACAACGTACCTGATAATAAATAAGAAGTGGTAAGGGCGAGAAAGTTGTGAAAGGAAATTCTCAGGGTGTTTATAAAGTTCAAAAGCAAACAAACTACCAATTTCAAGCTGAAACTCTACTACCAGTCAACAAACTTTTAAAAGTATCAGCTGCTAAAGGCACTTATCACTTCGACGGAAAACAACCTACATCCGGCTGTCCGAAAATTCCTGAATCTTTGCAATTGCGCCCTTACCAAAAACAAGCGGTAGAATCTTGGTTTGCTAACCAAGGTAGAGGCACTTTAAAAATGGCGACGGGTAGCGGAAAAACGATTACCGCCTTAGCAATTACTAGCGAACTTTACCAAAGAATTGGTTTACAAGTTTTGTTAGTTGTCTGTCCTTTTCGCCATTTAGTCACCCAATGGGCGCGAGAATGTGAAAAGTTTGGTTTGTCGCCAATTTTGGCTTTTGAAAATCTGCGACGTTGGCAAGATAAAGTTTCGACGCAATTGTATAATGTGCGATCGCAAAAACAACCCTTCCTCACCATCATTACCACCAACGCCACTTTAATCAGCGAGGGGTTTCAATCTCAACTTAAATACTTCCCCGAAAAAACTTTAATCATCGGCGATGAAGCACATAATTTAGGTGCTCCCAAATTAGAGGAAAGTTTACCCCGACAAATCGGTTTAAGACTCGCACTTTCCGCAACTCCCGAAAGACACTTTGATGATTTGGGCACCGAATCTCTGTTTAACTATTTTGGCGCAGTTTTACAACCAGAGTTTAACTTGAAAGATGCCATTCAAGCTGGGGCTTTAGTACCTTATTTTTATCATCCCATCTTAGTCGAACTCACCGAAACCGAAACCCGGAGTTATATTAAGTTAACTCGCCAAATTGGACGGGCGTTACTATTTCGTCAGCAAGAAGGACAAACATCTGCTATTTCTGATGAAGAAAATGAAGATTTGACACCTTTGTTAATTCAAAGGGCGAGATTAATTGGTGCAGCAGCGAACAAGTTAAGGGCGTTGCGAACTCTGATGGCTAATCGTTTGGAAAGTTGCCACACTTTATTTTATTGTGGGGATGGTTCGGTGGAAAGTACCCGCCAACTGAAGGCGGTGACAAAGATTTTGGGAACTGAGTTAGGTTATCGAGTCAGCACTTACACGGCGGAAACTCCTTTGGAAGAAAGGGAAGATTTGCGGCGACAATTTGAATCGGGAGAGTTACAAGGTTTAGTGGCAATTCGCTGTTTGGATGAAGGGGTGGATATTCCGGCAATTGAAAACGCCGTGATTTTGGCAAGCAGTAACAATCCTCGGCAATTTATTCAACGTCGCGGACGCATTTTGCGCCCTTATCCCGGCAAGCAAAGGGCAACTTTATTCGATATGATTGTCCTACCTCCAGAGTTAGACCGGGAAACTTTGGAAGTGGAACGGAATCTGTTAAGAAAAGAGTTGCGCCGCTTGGTGGAATTTGCAGATTTGGCGGTGAATGCGGGGGAAGCGAGGATGAAATTATTGAGTTTGCAAAAGCGTTATGGGTTGTTGGATATTTGAGAGATTGGGGGGAAGGGGAAGATTTGGTTTTTAAATTTATCCAGTCGGTTTTAGTTTCAGTTTTTTTGCTCTAGGGTCGATCGCTTCTTCTCAATCCAGGTTAATTCCGCTTTTTTGAACCGCAAAGGACGCAAAGGACGCGAAGGAAGAAAGGGGAGATTTGGTTTTTAAATTTTTCCTGTCGGTTTTAGGTTCAGTTTTTTGCTCAGGGTCCGATCGCTTCTTCTCAATCCAGGTTAATTCCGCTTTTTTGGAACCGCTCCAGACACAGAGGACGCAGAGGAAAGAGGATAAGGTATAGGTGAAACTAATCCGAATTTAGTATAACAGGGAGACTGGAGCAATCAAAGCTCGGTATTATACAATTTAACTGCTATTTTGTCAAACTCAAGCAGAAAGTCGATCGCCAAAAATTGTGGCACTTTGCCCTGGAAAATTGCCTTCAAATGCTTAGAATCAGAACCTACCCAAACGCATTTACAAGGCTTTGAGCAGTTAGAATCAGCTAAAAATCTAAAATAGTCATACGAACCGCTTGATTATGAAATCATACCATAAGGCTGGAATCAAGTAAATAGGTGGAATAATTAAGAATTTCTCTCAATTATGACTGAGCAATAAAACAAGGGAAATTTGCAATTTTAAAATTCGCGCAGGGCGAGATAATTATATCCTTATATATATAGGATATGACTAGCGCGTTAAAATCGATCGCACCCACCGCAGTGAGATTAAGCAAATTAGTATTTTTACTGTTCAGAAAGCTGGGCAAATACAATAGATTAAATAAGAGATTACCAAGTTCAGGGTAGTAGTAAAGATGAGCGAAGAACTCAACCTGAGTTATGTGCAAGAACCGATCGCCACTGCGCCGCCAGAAGTGCGACAAATCATTGATAGAGTGAGACAAGCGGAAAAAGACAAGCTTTATATGAGAATACCTTATAAAATTAACGAAGACATTTTACTCATCGTTAAGGATGTAATTCGATGAGGTTAATTTCGCTGAAACTTTGTAACTTTCGCTGTTTTTATGGCAAGAGTCCAGAGATTTCCTTTGCTTATGGAGAGGAACAAAATACCACAATTATTCACGGAAATAATGGTTCGGGGAAAACCACTTTACTCAACGCTTTCACTTGGGTATTGTATAACAAATTCACAGCGGCTTTTGCTTCGGAAGAATACTTAGTAAATAAAAGAGCAATATCGGAAGCTAACCCTGGAGAAGGGGTAGAATGTTGGGTAGAAATTGTTTGGGAACACTTCCAAAAACGCTATCGCGCTAAAAGAGAATGTCGCGCTTATAAAGGTGAAACGATCGAACAAGGCGAAAGCAAATTGTATATGCAAATTGCTGGCGACGATGGTAATTGGAAACTTCCTACAGAACAACCTGATGATATTATTGGTAAAATCTTACCCGAAAGCTTGCATCAA
Organism: Floridaenema aerugineum BLCC-F46; assembly: GCF_041929345.1. Taxonomy (NCBI): domain Bacteria; kingdom Bacillati; phylum Cyanobacteriota; class Cyanophyceae; order Aerosakkonematales; family Aerosakkonemataceae; genus Floridanema; species Floridanema aerugineum. The sequence continues at coordinate 16,311 of NZ_JBHFNQ010000021.1, read as the reverse complement.
TATTTCTTCTTTGATGGAGAACGAATTGAAAGAATCGTTCGTTCTGATAACAAGATAGAAATTGCCGAAGCAACTAAAACTATGCTGGGGGTGGAAGTTTTAAATCGTTCTATTAAGCATTTGGGGGAAGCAAAGAAAAGTTTAGAAGATGAGTTAAAAACTATTGGTGACACCGAAACAAAACAACTGTTAAAACAACAGCAGCAGAAAGAAAAAGAAATTGAACGTTTAGAAAATCGTCAAACCGAAATTTCTCAAGAATTAGCGCACCAAGAAACACTAAAGCGAGAAACTAGTACCCGCTTTCGAGACATTAGCGGCGCGAAAGATTTAGAAGAAAGACGCAAAGAATTAGAAGCGCAAAAAACTGCTAGTCGAGAAAGATTAAAAAAAAGCAAAGAAGCGTTAAACCGTGCGATTTCTAGCAAAGGTTACACAGTTTTATTGCCGGAATTAACCGCTGAATTTCGCACAATTTTAGAAGAATTAAAACAGCGAGGTGAATTAACAGCGGGAATTTCTCGTGAATTTATTCATCAGTTACTTAATACTCGGCGTTGTATTTGCGGTGCAGATTTAAGCGATGGTACACATTTTCATGAAAATGTAAACAGTTGGTTGGATAAAGCTAATATTGCCGCAGTTGAAGAAACCGCAATTCGGATTAGTACACAAGTAGATGAAATTGAGCAACAAGCGGTTAGTTTTTGGGAAGATGTGGACAAAGAACAAGCGAGTATTAACCAATTTCGCCAAGAAATTTCCCAAATTGAATCTCAGTTAGAAAGTATTAGCGAACAGTTACGCAAAAACCCTGCTGAAGAAATCCGTAACTTGCAAAAGCGATTGGATGAAATTGAAAGTAAAATTCGAGAGTTAACCTTAGAAGAGGGAGAGAATAAGCAAAAAATCTCAGACTTGAAAGCAGAAATTGATGCGCTTGTAAAACAAATTACTAAACAGCAATCTAACGAAGAAAAACAATTGTTAGCACAACGAAGAATTGCCGCAACTCAGGATGCTATTTCCCGCTTAAATGAGTATAAATCTCGGTTAGATCAACATTTTCGCAGTCAATTAGAAAAGCGAGTGCAGGAAATTTTCAGTTCGATTTCCTTTAAAGCATATATTCCCAAACTTAGTGACAAGTACGAACTAACTCTGATTGAAAACACTTCGGGTAAAGAAGCGTTAGTTGGTGCTTCGACGGGAGAGAATCAAATTCTCAGTTTGTCATTTATTGGGGGAATTATCGATCGCGTGCGAGAATGGAGTAAAGAAGAAATGATGGTGCCTGATAGTAGCACATTTCCGATCGTCATGGATTCACCTTTTGGTAGTTTAGACGAAATCTATCGCCGCCAAATTGCCAAAATTATCCCTCAATTAGCAAATCAATTAGTAGTTTTGGTGACAAAAACTCAATGGCGCGGTGAAGTAGCGGAAGAAATTACTAATCGAATTGGCAGAGAATATGTGTTAACTTATTACTCTTCTAAACCTGATTGCGAACAAGATGTCATTAATTTAGGCAATAGCAATTATCCGTTAATTAGGCAAAGTCCGAACGAATTTGAATATACAGAGATTAATGAGGTGGATTATGGTTTCTAGTTCTACTTTTGCTACTGATATTTGGGTAAAAGCAACTTGGGAAGAGTTTTTAGAGTTAGCGGATAACCCGGAATATGAAAAGGCAAGGTTTTATTATCATCAAGGTTACATGAGGATTGAAATGGCAGCACTTGGTTCTCGTCATGGACGGCAAAATTCTTTAGTTGCTAATGTGATTACGATATTTGCTACCTTGAAAGACATTGAAATTGTTGAGTTTACTAATACCAGTTACAGAAAAGAAGGGTTAGGAGAATTTCAACCTGATTCTTCTTTTTATATAGGTTCAGGATTAAGAATACCTCCTGAAATTGATTCACCTGTAGATTTAAATAAGTACGATCCACCAACATTGGTGTTAGAAACTGGATCGACAACTCTCAGTGATGATTTAGGCTTTAAACGCTTACTTTACGAACAAGCAGGAGTGAGAGAATATTGGGTAAATGATGCTAAAGCAGGTGAAGTAATAGGTTTTTCTATTTCTGAAAGGCGCAGTGGACAAATTCATCAATCCTTGGTGTTGCCAGGGTTAAGTTTATCAGTAATTAATGAAGCATTGCAACGTCGGAAAACCCAAAAGGATAATGAAATCAATCGTTGGTTAATACAAACTTTTAACCAAATGTAAAGGAGAAATTTGGATGCGAAAAGAATATCATAAGCTGGTAAGAGATAAAATTCCTGAAATCATTCAACAAAGTGGGTTGAAATGTGAAACTTTAACGCTTGCTGAATCTGAATATCGGGAAGCTTTGCGCCAGAAAGTAGTTGAAGAAGCGCAAGAAGTTGTGACAGCTGATGAAGAAGATTTAATTGCAGAATTAGCTGATATATATGAAGTTATCGATGCCATTATAGAAACTTACGGGATTAATCGGGAATTAATAATTGCCGAACAAATGCGCCGCCGAAACGAACGAGGTGGTTTTCAAAAACGGGTTAAACTTTTGTGGACTGAGTAATTAAAATGGGTGCAAATCGTGTTAGAGTTGGGAAAGATAAAGCTGATTTAGTGAAAGCTTTGACCTTGGGAAATGATACAACTGGGCCTTTTCAAACTTATGCAGATGCGATCGCCTTTGCTGCTGCTTTAGGTGCGAAAAGGAAGAAGCGGGTTGTTTTGCAAGAAGTTTCTAAAAAAGAACCGGGTGCGATCGCGCAAGAGATATTCATTTCCAGAGGGTACGATCGACTAATTAAGTTATTAGCAATATCCGAAACAAAAGACATTAATATTATTTCCCCCAATGACGCAGAAGCAGAAGAAACGCGCATTGCAATTTTTGAAGAATATGCCAATGGCGGATTAGAAATTTTGCAAGAAGAATTGCGAGGCGCAGTTGATTATACCGAAAGATTGCTGTTAATAATGATTTCCGAAAGAGAGCAAAAAAATCAGCCAGAAGGCGAATTTAATTTAAGTAGATTTTTGTAGGATTCTTCAGATCCCCGACTTCTTGAAGAAGTCGGGGATCTGGTCTACTTTACAAATCAATTTCATCAGGATTAATACCCTGAGAACGCAGGTATTCGGCTAATTTTTCAGCGCGTTGACGTTCTTGTTCGGCGCGTTGACGTTCCTGTTCTACTAATTCCACCGCCCAAGGTAAAATATTTCCTGCTGCATCCCACCAGCGTAACCAATAACCTGTTCGTTCTTCCTTTTTACCTCGCCAAACGCCCAAAAACAGGTTCATTTCTGCTAACCAATGACGACCTTCTTCATTAGGAAATTCTAATTCATAACGTCCATTTTGTAAGCGATATAATTCTAAAAGTCCGGTAGGAGGTTCAAAAATTGCATAAATTGGAACTTGCAAAATCCGTTCGTAAAAAAACCATTTACCTGGGGGAAAAGTTGGTTTAACCGAATATTCTCCGCCATCGGTATCTGAGAGAAATTCCATCACAACGTAGGGATTTTCTCCTTCTAAATTTGGGGTGTAACTTTTGCGATCGCCCTCTGATTCCCCAGCTAAAAGCGATCGAACAAAAACCCAATCCGGCGCTTTAATCACCAACTCACCATTAACAGTAGCACAAAGACCAAAATTGGCAGCAATTAGCATTTCTGATTTAATAAATCCCACCAATTCCAAACTTTCGCGTAACGCCCCAGCAATTAAAGGTTGCCCAGTATTTTCCACAGGATTATCTTCCAACTTAAAATCATCAGGTAACTTCTCCCAAGTAACAGTCAAACTTGCCAATTGATTACCTTGTTTTCTCTGAGTAGTAACCATTTTTTAACCTCCTATAATGTACTATATTCATCTTTGCCAAAAACCAAAAACCTATAATTTAGATCTTGCACCAGCCCCCAAAACCGCCTGCGAATCAATTCGCAGGCTAATAGCGAAAGTCCTCTAAAGAGGACTAAATACCAGAAATTACGCCACTAAATATTGTGGGATGGTGCGTTACACTGGCGTTAACACACCCTACGAATAGAGTCCTAAATACTTAGGATTTTTATGCTTTCAGTCCATTTTAATGGACTTGAGCTATTAGCCTGCGAATTGATTCGCAGGCGGGCTAAAATCGCAGGTGCAATCTGCGTTCATCTGCACTTTAAAACCCTAACTCAACAAAGTAGGCAACCCCACCTTTCGAGGTTCCACAAACTTGCCATTAAAACCGATCGCACGATCCTCAACCGTCCTCGCCTCAGCAACAGCGCGACGAATTTCCGCCCGTTCCATATCATCCTCAATCCCACCAACCAAATAAACAATTAACTTCGCCGCCAAATCCCTTCCTGACACCAAAACCCGCTTTTTATTAGCATCAAACAAAATTCCATACCACAAAGATTGAGGACTTTCCATATTACTAAAACCCCCATCAGCATCATACTTTTGCAACTTTTCAAACACCGACTCTAACGAAAAACCCTTTTTAAAAACCAAAATTCCCAAAGCTTGAAACAAAGCAATTTGCCCCACCGGACGAAACAACAAATTACCCTCACCAGCAGGTTTTTCAAAACTAAAACGGCGCAAATCTGGAGTTTCCGTTCCCCCATATTCCAAACGCTGAAAACTCAGCAGATTCGCCAAATTATCAAACACCGCTTTAAAACTTTCTATTCCCTCTTCCAACTCCTCATCTTCAGGACGTAAAGGAATTAAACCCTTTTTTTCCAAAGGTTTCCAATGAGGAAACTTATGCTGCAAATACCGTTCCGACATTTCTTTAAGTGCTTGCAAAGTTGTTAACACAGTAGCCTTCGCAGCAACAGTTGCACTATCCCAATTAACGCGAGGATTTCTGCCTTTAATATCCTTCAATAAAGGATGAGTCACCGCAACTTTTCTGGCAACAATTGAGAACCCATCATTTTCATCTAATTGGGCTAATTGTCCTTTAGTTAAAGGTACTGCCATTAAGTTAACATGAACAAAGATCGATCGCACTCTCCGCCTAGCTTCCTCATAAGTTTCCCCCGGAATCACCGCCGAAATAAACTCAATTCCAATCTTTTCCTTAGCCAAATTTTGCAAATAAACCGGATCTACTTGATACTGTTCCCGCAAATCTTCAATAGTAATCACACTACCCGAAGGTTTCTTATCTTTTTTATAACGGGGAAGCTTTCCAGTTTGCAATAATTCCATCAAACCTTGCACGCCCATTAAGCGATGTTGACCATCTAAAGCGAAGATTGTCACATCAGGAGAAACATCCAATAAACCGACTTTATTATCTTTATCTAAAGGCATAAAGTTAGCAGCAGATTTCATCGCCCTTCTCTCACTATTCCATTCATTAGCGTGAGGAATATCGACCCAAGGTTGATTAATGACTACTAAAACTGGGGGAAATTTGTGATGTTTTCTTGCTGCTAAATATTGCGCCAGAGAAGCTTGGCGAGTCCAATCTAACGGACGTTGTTGAATTTCCTCAATGCTTTCCGCGTCAATTTCCACATTTTCCGTGTGGGAGTCGAACTTTTGCCGCAGCAAAGGTAAGCGAGAGGCAAAGCGAACGCGACTGGCGAACCATTCCAGAGTAACGGAACCAATATAAGCTTCACTTCCTCCCATTTCGATTTTTTGTACCAAAATTTGGTCATTTCTGCCCAAATATCGGTCAAGCAGGAGGGCTATAGCTTGTTTCTCCTGATTTTCTCTCTCCAAAATTTGACTCGCCAAGTCGCTAGTCGGGTTGTTATTCATGGGTCACTTTTTAAGGTACTAGATTTGATTTTAGAAAAAAACTGGTTTGAAAAGATATGTGTAAACTTAGTTTTTGAAAACTTAGGGATGTGTAATACTAAGATAGTGGTAAATTCTTTGCTAATAGTATATAGTATTAAAAATGTCAATATGTATGAATACTCAAATAAAAAGATGTCCCAGACACCAACTAACAGTAACTCTTCTGATAGATTAGACCGGATTGAGGCGATTTTAGAACGGTTTATCGAAGAAAGCGATCGCACCAACAAGGTACTACAACAACTAATTGAAGCCCAAATTCAAACAGATAAAGCAATCAACCAAATCATAGAGATTCAGGCATCTTTAGCAGCAGGACAAGAGAAACAAGAGAGACTTTTAGAATATTTAATCCGGCGACTTGAGGTGGGAAATGGTTAAAACTGCGATCGCTAATTTTGAATATATTTTACCTGTGATTCGGGGAATTCAAGCTGGACGCGAGTATTATGTTTCTATGTGCCCAGTGCGAATTTTGCCGAAACTTTTCCCCTTAGATGAAGAAGAAATGCCTCCAGAATTACGGGCGAGTCGCGAGATTAATTTAGCACGAATTCCCGAAATAAGTCAATATATTTTAAAGCATCCAACTACTTATATTTTTTCGGCAATTACCGCTTCTATCGATGCAGAAATTAAATTTGAACCAATCGGAACGGAGGCGGAAGAACGGAAAATTGGACGGTTGCGAGTGCCAATGGATGCGAAATTTTCGATTAATGATGGCAAGCATCGACGGGCAGCTTTGGAGTTAGCATTAAAGGAGAATCCAGATTTAGGATATGAGACGATCGCACTAATTTTATTTCTGGATATTGGGTTAAAGCGATCGCAACAAATGTTCTCGGATTTAAACCGTTTTCCCGTAGTGACTGACTCTGCTTTAAATATACTTTATGACCAGCACGATCGCACCGCAGAATTAGTTAGAGAAGTGGTGCAGCAAGTAACAGTTTTTCGCTGTTTGACGGATACTGAACATAGTGTTTTGGGGGTCCGATCGGGGAAGTTATTTGCGATCGATCGGATTTATAATGCTACTATTAATTTGTTGGTTAATTGTCAGCATCTCCCTTTGTCTCAACAGCTAGATTTAGCTGTGCGATTTTGGAATATTGTCAGCGATAATATCCCTGATTGGCAACAGGTTTTATCTAAAAAAGTGGCGGCGGGAGAGGTGCGAAGAGATTACGTTCATTGTCATCCAGTTGCGCTTTTAGCTTTGGGTGAAGTTGGGGCTTTTTTGCTTTCTTTGGATGGTTGGGAGGGTTATTTGCAGGGGTTGAAGGAGATTGATTGGTCACGTTTTAATGAGGATTGGCAAGGGCGGATTTTGGTTAAGGGGGGGTTTTCTAAGTCTCGTGAAAGTGTTAGTTGGTTGAGGGGGTATATTTTGCAATGTTTGGGGTTGGGGTAAATGAAGGGCAGATGGTTTTTAGATTTTTGGTGGGGGTTTTAGGTTTGTTTTGGAACGCAGATGAATGCGGATGAACGCAGATGAACGCAGATGTTTTTGTAAGTTATTGGTGGGAGTTTTAGATTGTTTTTAACCACAGATGTCCACAGATGAACACAGATGAACACAGATGGAAGATGAAGTAATGTCGATAATTTTATGTCCATCCCAGATGTGCTTTTGCTACAGTAACGGCTATTCTTATACTATTGACACCAGCTGATATTTTGAATGGTTTAGCTGGATTTTTAGGTTTAGGGTCAATTATAACTATATTGCCCTGCCAAATACTACATTCTCTCAACCAGTCAAGCTTTGCAATCTGTGAGACTTTTTCTGCATCGAAACAATCATTGTTGTTATCATAAGTGTAATATAACAAGTGTCCTAACACTTCTAATCCAACACTTCTGCCTAGAAGACAATCTTCTTTAAATGCAGTAACCTGATCAATTGTTAAATCTTCAACACGGGTTTCAAAAATATGCCTAGTTTGATTAGATTCTGAGAAAAACTGATTTAAGCAACTAACTAAAGCATCTGATGATGTTTCTACATCTAAATCTAAAAGTTCATCATTTGGATCATCTGCAAAAGCACAACTTACAGACTTAGCTATGTAATTGCTTGTATAAATTAACTTTTTCGGAGGGTTATCTTTTATTCTTTCTGTTTTCTCATGAAACATTGGCACTCGATTAATCAAGTTTTTGGTAATGCCGACCCTACCTTCAAACTCACCAAACGACAAGAGCAAAGATTTATTTAATTGTCTTGTCTGCGCCATATCTCTAAAATCGGTTTGGCACTGCTTAATGTCTCCTTCTAAAACCAGAGTAATAGGGAAATCATTATCTGCAATTAATTCGGCATCCGAGCTTTCTATCAATTCATGTATAGCACGCTTGCGATGTTGCCCATCAGTAATGTCTAACTTAACAGACCGAGGAATGACCACCATACACACTCCCCTGCTCAATTCAATTAGCTTAATTTGATCTGGTGCAACATTCGCTGTTAGTGTTCCCAAAATCCAAGGCTTACCCTTTCTGGCACGCTTTAGTATGTACTCCTTAACTTCTTCAGCATGACCTTCGACTTCAGGACGATTTTTACCAGAATCAGGATTATTCTCGGTAGATGGTTTTGCTAGAAGCAATGTAGGTAAATCATGAGCAGGAACATTAATCTGTACCATTTTCCGATTTCCCTGCTGGAAAACTAACCCCGGATAGCATTTATCACGGTGATACTCAGCAAAAAGCCGTTCAACCACCTGAGCTATTTGATCTTTTGGATCGAGGTGCGGATAGTTGCTCTCTGGCATAATATTAAAGCGTTTATAAAGTTACGTTAAAGCTTATGTAGCAATTATAACCATTATTGGAGGTACAAGCTAGAGATGGCATCTACGGAACAAAGAAACCATAACCTAAAGATACCGGAATTTTTCCAAAAATTGTATCAGATTATAACAAAAAGTCAACATAAGGAATACGGGAGTGTGTAGAAGTGGCAGAAATACAGCAAATGTCACTATTTCCTCCACGTACTGCTGTGGAGTTAGTGGAAGATATAGAAAAACTAAGTCAAGAAATCCAGGAATTATACTCTTTAGATGAAATTCCCTGGATCGTAGGATACAGCGGAGGTAAGGACAGTACAGCAACATTGCAGCTTGTCTGGAATGCGATCGCAAAACTGCCAGAAGAAAAAAGAACTAAGACTATTCATGTTATTACAACAGATACGTTGGTAGAAAATCCTTATGTTTCTGCATGGGTTCGTAAATCGTTAGATCGAATGAAGTCAGCTGCTACACAGCAGAAAATGCCAATTGAACCTCATTTACTTCAACCAGACATTAAACATACTTATTGGGTAGGTTTAATTGGTAAAGGCTACCCAGCACCTCGGCAACTCTTTCGTTGGTGTACTCCCAGGTTGAAAATTGATCCCTCTAATCGCTTTATTCGAGATGTTGTTCGCTCCTCTGGTGAAACTATTCTAGTTTTAGGAACTCGCAAAAAAGAGAGTGCCAACCGTGCCGCTATTATGGCTAAACGCGAGGAAGGTAGATTGCGCGATCGTCTTAGCCCCAATCCTAGCCTTCCCAATTCTCTAATTTATAGTCCTGTTGAAGATTGGAGAAATGACGAAGTTTGGTTGTACTTAATGCAGTGGAAAAATCCTTGGGGACATAGTAATAAAGATTTATTTACTATGTATCGGGAGTCCACCGCAGATAACGAATGTCCTTTAGTTGTTGATACCTCTACTCCTAGTTGCGGTAGTTCTCGATTTGGTTGCTGGGTATGCACACTAGTTGACAGTGACAAATCTCTGACAGCAATGATTCAAAATGATGAAGAAAAAGAATGGTTGCAACCTTTAGTAGATTTCCGTCTAGAGTTGGATGTTTTAAATGATCGAGATAAGAGAGACTTTCGCCGCATTTATGGTAGAGTTGAACTTTTTGAACGCAATATCGATGGCAAAACAAGATTCGATCCCATTCCCGGCCCATATACTAAATATTGGCGCGAACATTGGTTAAGAAGAGTACTCGAAGCACAAACCCAAATTCGCAAAACCGCCCCCCCAGAAATGGGCGACATCACCTTAATAACTGAGGAAGAACTCAGCGAAATTCGCCGGATATGGCTAGAAGAAAAACACGAATTTGACGACAGCTTACCCCGCATTTATGAAGAAGTCACAGGCGAACCCTTCCAAGACACCCGCCCAGGAGTAGAAAGAAGATTACTCGGAAGCGACGAATGGACAGTTTTAGAAGAAATATGTGAAGATCAAATGCACTTAGAACTGATGGCGAAACTATTAGATACCGAACGGCAATATTACACCAAAACTCGCCGTACCGGAATCTACGACACCATAGAAAAATCCTTCGAGAGTAGTTCTCGCCCCAAAGAAGAAGCAATAGAAAACGCCCACTACCAACGTAACTTAAAAAACACCGTCGAATCCCTCAAAGTAAATGCCGAAAACATTGACCAAATCAGACCAGTATTAAACGGCGAAACCCCCGAACTCGACAAAAAAGACGAAGAACAAGAAACAACAGAAGACAACAAACAAGGCAAACAACTCTCTTGGGCAGACCTAAAATTTAAAGAGATGGGGGGATAGGGGGATGGGGGAAATTCCTTAATTTACATCAACAACTCTCCCCACCTCCCCAGTTTAGTAGGGTGCGTCAGAAGCCGAAATTTAGCCATCGAATCCAAATTTTTGCTATCTGACGCACCCTACAACTCATAATTAAAAACTCAAAACTCAAAACTCAAAACTTAATTCAAAACCGTGATCTTCCTCGAACTTTCCTTAGAAAACTTTGGCCCTTACTTGGGAAAAAACATCATCAACTTGCGCCCAGAAAATGATGGCGAAACTCGTCCAATCATTCTATTTGGTGGCATGAATGGCGGCGGAAAAACCACCCTCATGGATGCCATTCGCCTCACCCTTTATGGAAATCGCGCCCAATGTTCCACCAGGGGAAATTTAAGTTACAGCGAATTCCTAAATCAGTCAGTACACCGCCACACCCCACCCACAGGAAAAACCCGCATTGAATTAACATTTGAACATATCCAAGAAGACAAACCGACAATTTTTAAAGTCGTCAGATATTGGGAAAAAGAACCCAAAGACGGCAAAGATACATTAGGAATACTCGTTTACGATCATCATCTCAGAGAATGGTGGCCTGACAAAGCCTTAACAAACGCTTGGGATGAATATATCGAAACTCTCTTACCTTTAGGAATTTCTAACCTCTTTCTATTCGACGGCGAACAAGTCAAAGAACTCGCGGAATTAGAAACACCACCGCCTTTAGTTGTGGATGCAATTCGATCGCTTTTAGGCTTAGAATTAGCCGAACGCCTCTCAGTAGACTTAGATATATTAGTTAGCAGAAAACGCAAAGAAATCGCCGGGGCAAAAGAACTCGCCACCCTAGAAAAATTAGAAACCAAATTTAAAGATTTGATTGTCGAAAGAGAAAACGCCACCCAAGAACAAGGAAGCTGTCAAACACAATTAGAAGACAAACAAAAAGCCCTGCGATTAGCCGAAGAAAAATTCATCTCCGAAGGCGGAAAAATCGCTGGAGAACGGAATCAATTAGATCAACAAGAAACCGAACTGAAAAATCAAGCCAACACCACTCGGCAAACATTAGTAGAATTAGCCGCTGGAGTATTACCATTAGCTTTAATAACTCCGCTGTTAAACCAAATCGAAATTCAAGCCGAAAAAGAAACCCAACAACAACAGGCGAAAATTGAAAAAGATGCTTTACAAAAAAGAAGCGATCGCCTAATCCAATATATCACAAAACTCGACCTAAAACCCAAACAAATCGAGCAAATAAAAACCTTCCTCGACCAAGAATACCAAGAACTAGAACAAGCCGCCAGCAGTAGCGAAAAACCCTGGTTACAAGCCGACATAGAAGTAATAGAACAACTAGAAAACCTGCTGAAATACGAACTAAAAGCCAAAGAAGAAATCGGCGCAGAAAAGATTAACCAACTCAAAGAAATCGAGAGAGACATCGAATTTTTAGAGAGACAATTAGCGATCGCCGCCTCCCCCGAAATCTACGAACAACTGCAAAGAAATGTCCGCCTAGCCCAAAAAGAATTAGCCAAAGCCCAAGCCGCCAAAGAAATGGCAAATCGCCGCGTCGAAGAAAGCAAAAGAGAACTAGAAAAAACCCGCAAAGAAATCGAACAATACAGCCAAGAACACATCAAACTAAGAAACAATCAACATATCATAACTTCTGCTGCCAAAGTACAGAATACCCTCAAACTATTCAAAGAAAAACTAACCCTAAAAAAACTCAACAAACTAGAAAAAGAAGTTACCCAATGCTTCTGTTACTTATTGCATAAAACCGACCTAGTACATCGCGTCGTAATAGACACCCAAACCTTCAGCCTTTTCCTATACGACACCCAAGGAAAAGCAACACCAAAACATCGGTTATCTGCTGGAGAAAAACAACTATTAGCCATCTCATTTTTATGGGGATTAGCGAGAGTATCAGGAAGACATTTACCAGTTGCGATCGACACCCCATTAGGAAGATTAGACTCCTCCCATAGACAAAACTTAATCGAGAGATATTTCCCCGCTGCTAGTCATCAAGTAATCTTGCTTTCAACAGATACAGAAATAGGAAAAACCGAGGTAGAGAACTTGAGGAAATTGGAAGCGATCGCCAGAGAATACCTATTAAAATATGATGCAAATGAGCGCCAAACAATTGTAAAAGATGGGTATTTCTGGTAATATGAATTAAATTAATTTTTATTTAGAAATTTGTAGGGGCGAAGCATTCGGGCGACAATTTATGAAACTCAACCAAAAGATAAAAATCCGAATGCTTCGCCCTGCCCCACAGACAACCTGTATCTACAATCTTGCGCCAAGACAGGGCGAAGCATTTGGGTACAAACATCTTTGGCAGGTTGCAAAATCGATCACCCAAATGCTTCGCCCCTACAGCAGGTTAATACAACAATCCGAATGCTTCGCCTTCCCCCACAGACAACCTATATCTACAATCTTGCGCTAAGACAGGGCGAAGCATTTGGACATAAGTATTTTTTGTAAGTTGCAGAAATTGTCGCCCAAATGCTTCGCCCCTACAGCAGGTTAATATAACAATCCGAATGCTTCGCCCCTACAATTAATTTGCCAACAGCATCATCTGCCTTAAAAAAACAAAATGGAACCCCCAGTAAACACCATCAAACTATCCCAAACAGCCAAAGACCAACTACTAAAACTGCGCCGCAACACCAAAATAGACCAATGGAACATCCTTTGTCGTTGGGGATTTTGCCGTTCCCTAGCCGAATCAAGCATCCCCTCACCCGTACCCATCCCCGCCGATAGCAACGTCGAACTCACCTGGAAAGTATTCGGCGGCGAAATGTCCGATATCCTCATTCTCGCCCTAAAACAACGCTGTCACAACGACAAACTAGGAACAGACAAAGAAACCCTCGCCCACCAGTTCCGCCTCCACCTCCATCGCGGCATCGGCTACCTAGCAGGCGATCCCAATATTAAAAAGATAGAAGATTTAATAGCGATCGCCACTAAAAAGTGACTAGTTATATCAGAAAAAATGATGCAATAAATCGGAGATCCCCCTAAATCCCCCTTAATAAGGGGGACTTTAAACCCACTCTTGTTCCCCCCAGGGGAAACTCACTCTTGTTCCCCCCTTATTAAGGGGGGCTAGGGGGGATCGGACCTCTGTATCGCAAACATTTAGGTATGGGCGGGGAGAGAATCGAACTCTCATTCCCTCGCGGGAGCTAGATTTTGAGTCTAGTGCGTCTACCAGTTTCGCCACCCGCCCTTGGAATCGGCTTTATTACTATAGCGCATAGTCTCACCTTTTAGCAACCCCTGATATTCTTTACTACTTGCCCAGCGATCGATCTCCCTAGCCCGCAACACAGGCACAGGATGAGTCAAATTCACCGTCTGCGCCTCTTTCAGCATTTGCCCAAGTTCATTATTGCTAATGTCATCGTAAGCCCGTGCCTGAGCCAAAAACGCATCCAAATTCAACTGTGAAGCCAAACTTGGCGATCCACCCGCTAACTTCATCAACAACGAACTCACCACTCGCGGTTCTTGAGTCGCTAGCAACGCCGCGCGATCGCAAGTAAACTCAGCACAGCGTAACCACTGCAACATTTGCTGCTGTAACCCTTGGGCCAACACCGCACCCCAACTAGGTAACTGTGCCGCTGCCAAAACCATAATATTTGCGATCGTCAAATAAACCCCATGATCGCACTTCAAATGCCCCAACTCATGAGCAATCACCGCTTGAATCTCTGGTGGTGAGAGCAACTCCAGCAAAGAAGTATGCACCACAATAAACGGTTGTTTACCCCGCATCGCGAAAGTATAAGCATTGGGTACTGGATGCTGGCGAACATAAAGCTGAGGCGCTTCCATATCCAGAACTTCACAAGCTTCTAACAGCATCTTGTGAAATTCTGGCAACTGTTTCTCACCCACCAGCACGCTAGCCGCAATATTTTCTAAATAAAAAAACTGTTCCGCCACCGGACCGAGTAAATTTCTCACAATCACATCTATACCAGGAAACTGTTTAATCGCCTGAGTTGCCTCTAAATCCAGAGGATGACGAAAATGATCTGCTTTTAAACCGAGTAAAGTAGTTTTTGGGGAAAACATGAGGCGAACTGCTTTGTAAACAACAAAATTATTTATAAATCTGCCTTTTTTAGGAAAAGATCGATCGCTCAACACCAGCAAGAAATCAACCCCTCCTCAAACGATCATAGTTTTAGATTTGAAATCAGTAATTAATATTATCTTCCCTGCCCCCAGAATGAGTGTAGGTAGCTGCCAAAGCTACCCACACTCATTATCTAAAAGTTATCCAGCCACATTGAGCGGATTTTCTTTAACTGATTCAGTTTCCGTTTCGCCTTCCATCTGAATTCGACGTAAACGAGCCCCTACTGTTTGCAGCTTTATCTCTAGATTTTCGTAACCTCGATCGAGGTGCTGTAACCCTTTGATAATCGTCTTACCTTGCGCTGCTAACCCCGCCAGCACTAATGCTGCCGAAGCCCTTAAATCTGTCGCCAAAACAGGCGCACCGGACAAAATAGGTACACCACGCACGATCGCATGATGACTCTTGACGCGAATATCTGCACCCATCCGATTCAACTCTGCCACATGGCGCAAGCGATTCTCGAAGACAGTTTCGGAAATTACACTGTCTCCTTCACTTAAAGTCAACAAAGACATAAATTGCGCCTGCATATCCGTCGGAAATCCCGGATAAGGCAGAGTTTCAATATCTGTCGCACTCAGACGTTCTCTAGCAACTATCCGCAAGCAATCAGACCCTTCGGTAAATACCTGAGCGCCCATTGCCCGAAGTTTAGAAATTACAGCCGTTTGATGATCTGGAACTACAGGATACAAACTCAAGTCTGAGTGGGTAATTGCTCCTGCTACCAAAAAAGTCCCAGCTTCAATCCGATCGGGAATAATACTATATTCCGTAGAGTGGAGGCTCGGAACCCCATCAATCACAATGGTTTTAGTTCCTGCACCCTTAATTCTAGCCCCCATTGCTCTACAGAAATTCGCTAAATCCACCACTTCTGGCTCTTGCGCCGCATTTTCGATCGTGGTTTCTCCTTCTGCTAACGTCGCTGCCATCATGATTGTCTCAGTGGCACCAACGCTGGGGTAATCCAAGTAAATGTGGGCACCTGTTAAGCGACGGCTTTTCCCTCGAACATAAGCATTAACCATACCATGTTCGATTTGCACATCTGCCCCCATTAACTGTAAACCCCTGACATGAAGATCTACAGGTCTGGCTCCGATCGCACAACCACCCGGAAGCGGCACCTTTGCCACCCCTAACCGCGCCAGCATTGGCCCCATCACAAAGAAACTAGCCCGTAGCTGACTGACTAATTCGTAGGGTGCTTGGGATTGGCTGATGTCCCGGGCGTTGATGTCTAAAACGTCCCCATCTTGTAACACCTTCACACCTAAAGCTGACAGAATCTCGCCCATTCGCCGCACGTCCATCAAAGACGGAACGTTCCGCAAACGGCAATCTTCTGAACAGAGCAGAGCACCTGCCATAATCGCTAAGGCGGAATTTTTCGCCCCGCTAACTCTGACTTGCCCTGAGAGGGGAGTGCCACCCAAAATTTCTAAAACCGATTGGTCTTCTTTGGCGTTGGCATTAGTGTCGGTTAAACCAGTAACGCGAGTAATTGTCCTGTCCTCCGAATTACTTCACAATTCGTGCGTCGTCATCTAATTTTGGTTTGATTCTACAGGAAAGTTTCCAAATGTCCATAATCGAGAAGTTTTTTTTATAACCTGAATGGGGGACTGGGGATTAGGGACTGGGGTATGGGCAAATAATGAATTTACCCAACCCCCAACCCC
>NZ_JBHFNQ010000209.1:0-10725 GCF_041929345.1 Floridaenema aerugineum BLCC-F46 | reverse complement strand
TGGCTTTGTATTTACGCAACCCATAAAGGCGAGAACTAAAGCAATGGATTATAGACAGAAGATCCTGAGTCAATTCTTCTTGCGGGGAAAGGGTTTCGGCGTTAGCTACAATTATTGAGCCTCCACCCCATTGCACCAACTGTTCGACAAGCTCAAAACCAAAACGACACAATCTGTCTTTGTGGGCTACATACAGCAAGTTAACTTCGCCTTGTATTGCCCATTTGATGATTTGCAAGAACTTGGGACGCTTGAAGTTTAAGCCTCCCCCAACCTCCTGAATCGTCTCTGTGACGGAGACACCTTGAGCTAAACAAAATTGCTCCATTGCTTTAACTTGGCTCTGCAAGTCATCTTTTTGGTTGTTAGATGAGACTCGACAATAAATTAGAACTTTGTGGGGATATTTTCCTGTTTTAAGGCTTCTGGCTACCGCTAAGTGGGTTTCATTGTAGACTCGCTGCTTTCCTAGCGTGCGTTCTGGAATCAGCTTACCTTCCTGCTCCCATCTACGAAGTGTCGATGCTGAAACTCCAACCAATTCTCCAAATTCTGAAACCTTCCACATAACTTACTCACCATAGATAACTATAGGTAAGTTTAGTTAAGAATTTGGCTATTTAGTCAAGCTCTCTTACTCCCCAAACTAACTCTAAACGAGAAACTCTCTAAACGAGAAACTTACCCAGTCCCCTAAACACAACAACACCCAAGCCTTACTTCTCGAGGGATTTCCTGTAATTGGTAATACTATCTAGAGTTACAATGATTTAAAAATCAATTGTATTGCTCTCAGTTAACCAGCTTAGGAAATATCAATGTTCCGGTTGGGTGTTGTTTTCGGACGAGACAGACGTAAGTTAAACAGCTGTTTTTTCCTCTTTTTTACTTTAGTTACGTGACACCAGGCTGTTTGATCTGCCAGGGAAGCTTTTTCTTTGCTTCTATTGTTAGAATATCAACCCTCTTATTCGAGATCAAGTATATGAAAAGAAACTTCACTTTGGTGAGTGTGAATACTCGCACAATTATAAAGTTCTCTTGATTAATCCCTAAAAAAAAACCGCCCTTTCGCAGGCGGGGTAAGCTTTTTAGCATTTAATTTTTACCTGAGCTTGGTTAACAATTTACTATATTAACCAGCCACAACATTTTCAGGCTATGCGATCGCTAATTCCCAAAACTCAAATCTTTAAGCTAAAATTCCCGATTTCTACTCTTTCTATGAAGCTAGAGAAAGCCAAATCTTAACCCGTGACACCAAATAAATAATCAAGCAATTACACCAACATCAAGTTTAAGTTAGTAGAGTTTTTAGATAGGGCGGATTGGGCAAGTAGCATCGCTTTTCAAAATTATCTTCCCTCCTCTTAATTATTTTTGTTTTTAGCCGGAATAATTAACAGTAATGCGATACATCTTCTCCACATTCATCAGCTAAGTAACACAAAGCGCGAAAACGTAAGTTAGATACTTCTTCATAAAGCGGATTCAACTTACACAATGGCGGAATGTGAAACAAGCTACGACCAAACAGTTTAACATCACGCTCAAATGGACATTGCGCTGGAATCATTTCACACAAACGATGCGCTAATTCTTTTTCTCGAACATCCATATTGTTCAGTATAGAGCGTAGCGGTTGTAGTAAATCAAAGCGTTTTTTTCCACCGCGATCGTTATTTATGTCTCCAAGTGTAACATTTTGTTGATCTGTCCAAATCCAGGTTGTAACCTGACGGTCTTCTATGGTAGAGTGAGGTACATTCATTTTTCATAACTCCAAACTTCCAAGAGAGGTGGATAAATTCCTCTACTGGTTGACTACATGATCTCAAATGGATTTACGGGATGACCACTCCCATTTGAGTGATTTTCACCTGTCAGAATTATTAAAAACTCTAACTTATGGATGAGTTGTGTTTTTAGCTTTACACAACTCCATTTTATACTGCCTAAAAACCGGATGTTTTTGCTTCAGTAGAACTAACGAAATTAAATTAATGCACGGTTTAGTATACTGACTTTATACAGAAATTGACAACCCATAAAAATAACTTTGAGTAATTTTACTAACTCATAAAAAGGCGATTGGTGAATAGGTATAATTACCAATCCCACCAATCACTAACTAGCGAATACCCAAAAAGGAGTATATCTGCAACCAGAATTTCCTAGCTGGAATTTTTCTGGTTTCTTAAGAAGCTACTCTAGCGGTGACGCGACGGCGACGACCTGTAGCTTTCGCGGGGGGTGTATCTGGTGCTTGTAGTAGAAAGACCAACAGCGGACGACTTTGGAGTTCGCGGCGCAGTAGTCTAGCAATAGCTTGTTCTATTTGAGCTTGCAGACCAGTCCAGTCTACTTCTACTTCTTCAGTATCGAAGTTACGGGCAAATTCGCGCCAGCGATCGCTCAACAAATTCTCGATCGTTTGTTGTACCAATTTTTGCAGTAAACTTTGCTCAACGGCAGTTACTACACCGCGCAAATGTACTTCTGGTCTAGCTACTAGTTTGCCATCCCAATCCACAGCAGCAGCTACGGTAACTACACCATCTTCGGCTAATTGTTGCCGTTCTTTGAGTACATTATCGTGAACTACACCAGCGCTATCTACCAGTTGTAAACCAGATGGGACTTTACCTGCGATCGCAATGCTATCTTCGGAAAGTTCGACCACATCGCCATTATCGATAATTACCATATTTTCCGCTGGAATTCCCATGCTTTGAGCAGTTTGGGAATGTTTGACTAACATCCGGTGTTCGCCGTGAACTGGTAAAAAGAATTTCGGACGAGTCAAAGCTAACATTAATTTTTGGTCTTCTTGACAAGCGTGCCCAGAAACGTGAATGCCTTTTTCTCTACCGTAAACTACATTAGCGCCTTGGATCATCAACTTGTCGATCGTGTTGACGACTGCGATCGTATTTCCCGGAATTGGATTAGCAGAAAATATTACTGTGTCACCCTTACGGATTTTAATATGGGGATGTTCTTGATTAGCAATCCGAGTCATCGCCGCTAAAGGTTCCCCTTGCGATCCAGTAGTCAGAATTAAAACTTGATCGTCTGGTAAATTTCGCGCAACGTGCCAAGGTTGGAGTAAATTATCCTCACATTTGATGTAACCTAAATTTCGGGCATGGGCAATCACATTCAACATTGATTTACCCAACACCGAAACAATCCGATTATGCTTTTTCGCCAACTCCAAAACAATATTGATTCTGTGTACCGAAGAAGCAAAAGTTGTCAGCATAATGCGTCCCGGCGCTTGACCAAAAATGCGGTCTAAATTCGGATAAACCGACATTTCCGAAGGTGTTTGTCCGGCAACTTCCGAGTTAGTTGAATCACTCACTAAACAGAGAACACCTTTTTCCCCATGTTCCGCTAATCTTTGGAAATCAAACTTTTCGCCGTCTACTGGGGTGTGGTCAATTTTAAAGTCGCCTGTGTGGATAATTACTCCCACTGGGGTATGAATCGCCACAGTAAAACTATCAGCTATTGAGTGGGTATTGCGAATAAATTCTGCGAAAAAGTGAGTACCAATTCGCACAATATCACGAGGTAATACTGTCCTTAATTCCGTTTGTTTAGAAACTCCGGCTTCTTCGAGTTTACCCTGCAATAATGCCATTGCTAAACGAGGGCCATAAATCACCGGAATATCAAACTGTTTCAGGTGATAAGGAATACCGCCAATGTGGTCTTCATGACCGTGAGTAACGATCATTCCTTTAATTTTATGGCGATTTTCCTTCAGATAAGTAGTGTCTGGTAAAACAATATTTACCCCGTGCATTCCATCAGTGGGAAAAGCTAAACCTGCATCTAACAGAATGATTTCATCATCGTATTCAAAAATGCAGGTATTTTTTCCAATTTCGTGCAATCCCCCCAAGGGAATAATTTTTACTGTTTGGGGTGCTTTTGCAGTTGTATCTTTAGTCATTTGCATCCTTTGATTTTAGTAACAAGAAATTTGGTTTTGGTATATGCGGTAATTAGTAATTGGCTAATTTAATCCGAGATTGAATCCTCAATCTAACGCTGAAAATTTGCCCAATTCTCTTTACCTGTTAGCCCTTAATGCTCGTCTAACTGTCCAGAGTTCTATGGAAAGAAATATTCAATTGTCAAAAACTTGGCTTAGTCATTCCTATTAAACTAAAGAAAGTTTTTCTAAGGCGGTTTTTAATTTGTGAATTTCTTCATTTGATGGTTCACAAAGCGGTGGGCGAACGCTTCCCACATCCCAACCTTTTAATTTTAAAGCTGCTTTTACGAGTATTGGATTTGTGGTGATAAATAGTGACTTAAACAAGGGAAAAAGTTCTAAGTGTATTTTTAATGCTTCGGAAGTGTTACCTGTTTCAAAGGCTTGCACCATTTGCTGAATTTCATTGCCAACTAAATGGCTAGCAACGCTAACTACTCCTGTTCCGCCAACTGCTAACAAGGGTAATGTTAGAGAATCATCTCCAGAGTAAATCTCAAATTCCGGCGGGGTGATATGGCGAATTTGACTAGCTTGATCCATACTGCCGCTAGCTTCTTTAATAGCGACAATGTTGGGAATTTCTGCCAAACGAGCCACTGTTTCTGGTGCCAAGTTTTGCCCAGTGCGACCGGGTATATTGTAAAGCATTATCGGCAGGTCGGGAGAACTTTTAGCGATCGCCTGAAAATGCTGGTAAAGTCCTTCTTGGGGTGGCTTGTTATAGTAAGGAACCACTTGCAAAGAACCATCTATTCCTAGTTTAGCGGCTTTTTGGGTAGCAGCGATCGCATCTTTCGTAGAATTAGACCCAGTTCCGGCAATAATTTTCGCCCTCCCGCCTACCGCCTTCTGCACTACCTGAAATAACTCCAACTCCTCATCAAATGTCAGCGTTGGCGACTCACCCGTAGTCCCACAAACCACGAAGGCATCTGTACCATTTTCCGCCAAATGTCCTGCTAGTTGCTCTGCTACTGCATAATTTACACTGCCATCTTCCTTAAATGGTGTAACTAAAGCGGTTATTACCCTACCAAACTTTCCCACACTCTTTTTTCTCCTAATAATTTTCTTTTCTTCCTAATTATATTTTTATTTTTTGCCAGAAACAGCTAATTCTGGAGCCGCAGGCAAATTTTCCTTGACCAACAATTCGGCAATTTGTACGGCATTCAAAGCTGCGCCTTTCCGAATTTGATCGCCACTAAGCCATAGTTCTAAACCATTAGGATTAGAAATATCCTGACGAATTCGACCTACTAAAACATCATCTTTACCGCTTGCTTCCATCGGCATCGGGAAATAATTAGCTTGCCAATCTTCCACCAATTGAACCCCGGGCGACTGACTGATAATTTCCCTGGCTTTTTCCACAGAAAAAGGTCTACCAAATTCTAGGTTAATCGCTTCTGAATGCGCCCGGAGCACGGGAACCCGAACACAAGTTGCCGTAATTCGCATTTGTGGCTCGGCAAAAATTTTCCTAGTTTCATTGACCATTTTCATTTCTTCTTCACAATACCCCAATTCATTCAACTTGGAGTTATGGGGGAACAAATTAAATGCCAAAGGATAGGGGAAAATCTCGGTTTTTGCCTGTTCGCCTTGTAAAATTGCTTGGGCTTGTTCTTTCATTTCTTCCATTGCCCTAGCACCTGCACCGCTGGCAGATTGGTAAGTTGCTGCTACTAGACGTTGTACTGGTTCTACTTGGTGTAAGGGCCAAACTGCCACTGCCATTAAAATAGTCGTGCAGTTGGGATTGGCAATAATCCCTTTGTGAGTAAACGCTGCTTCGGGATTAACTTCTGGTACTACCAAAGGTACAGTAGGTTCCATGCGAAAAGCGCTGGAATTATCAATTACCACTGCCCCAGATGCCACTGCTTTATCTGCCCAAACTCTGGAAGTGGAAGCCCCAGCTGAAGCCAGGACTATATCCACATTGTTAAAGGCTTCTTCGCTTACTGCTTCCACTGGCAGATTTTCGCCTGCGAACTGGATAGTACGTCCAGCCGAACGGGGAGAAGCCAATAATTTTAAATCAGCCAAGGGAAACTGACGACTTGCCAACAATTCTAAGAATTCAGTTCCGACTGCTCCGGTTGCGCCTAAAATTGCTACTCGATAGGTTTTTGACAAGGTTCATTCCTCCAATTATTGATGCTAAAAGGTTGAGAGTTCATTAAGTATAAGTTCTTGTTGTGAGTTTTTCTACATCTATACAGGTTTGTGTTTTGTGGAATTCTACTGTGTGCCTGACTGGGGTTAGTAGAGATTTTTTACCTATTGACTGGGTGATTAACCAGATTGCTTAAGTTTTTCAATGCGATCGATCTATTTATTGTTTAGTTTTCTGTAATTTAAAAACATATACACTAATTATGCAAATTTTACCAAATTTTTGACTTATAGATTAAAGATTAACCTGGGATTTAGCAACAAATGAGTATGCTATATGTACTATCATCAGATACGAAACCAAAACAGAAAAGCACCACCTCACGCTTGAGGCCCAAGTCAGAACCGACTTATGCTCATCTAGTTTGGCGAATACCAGATTAGCTGGTTACTTGCACCAGCATATCACGGTGTAAGACCTGCGATCGGGGTTAGTCCAAAATTTGAGAGCCGGATAGCCTCCAAAAAAGGGGCTAAAGTTAAGCTAGCAGGCGGTTGCTGGAAAAGCAAGGGCAAGCATTAGTGAGAAAATAAAGCCCTAGCCCCCTGTTTTAGCCAGAAAACACTAAATGTCAGTTATTCGGAACCAGAAAATTCATGAAAGTTACCCAGGAAAAGCTTCCCGCTAGCCAGATTGGTCTGGAAATAGAAATTCCCCCTGAAATGTCCAAAAAAGCTTACGAGCAAGTTATACAAGACTTAGCTCGCACTGCCAACATTCCTGGGTTTCGCAAAGGCAAAGTACCCCGGCAAATACTTATGCAACGCTTTGGTGCAGCGCGACTCAAAGCAGCTGCTTTAGAAGATGTGATTCGCAATGGCGTACAAGAAGCTGTGAAGCAAGAGCAAATCGACGCTATTGGAGAATTTTATCTGAGTGTTCCCCAAGAACAATTAGTTCAGCAGTTTGAACCGGGACAAGCATTGACTATCTCTGTGAAGGTGGATGTGCCCCCAGAGGTGAAACTGAATCAATATACTGGTTTAAACATTCAGGCTGAAGAAGTCAAGTATGACAGTGAGCAAGTTGAGCGATTTTTGGCAGAACGTCAAAAGGAAAATGCTACTTTAATTCCTGTGGAAGGCAGAGCCGCCCAAATGGGAGATGTGTCAGTAGTAGATTTTACAGGTCGGATAGTGGGTGAAGGGGAAGGTGAGGAAACCCCAATCCCAGGTGGAGAAGCAACTGACTTCCAAGTAGAATTAGCCGAAGGAAGGTTTATCGAAGGGTTTGTCGATGGCATTGTGGGTATGAACCCCGGGGAAACCAAAGAGATTTCGGTTAACTTCCCCCCAGAGTATCCGCAACAAGATTTAGCAGGTAAACCAGCCCTCTTTACAATTACGCTCAAAGAACTCAAAGAGAAAGAGTTACGGGAACTTAATGATGACTTTGCTCAAGAAGTCAGTGAGTTTCAAACTTTAGCCGAGTTAAGAGAAAGCTTGGAAAAGAGGTTTCAACAGACAGCCCAAAGCAAAACTGATGCTAACAAAACCGAAGCTATTCTCAAAGAACTGCAAAACCAGATCGAAGTAGATTTGCCAGAAACGCTGATTGGGCAGGAAGTTGATGCGATGCTGACTCAGACGGCAATGCGGCTGAGTCAGCAAGGAGTTGATGTCAGAAAACTGTTTACGCAGGAAATGGTGACGCAAATGCGACAAGCATCGCGTGGGGATGCGATCGATCGCCTGAAGCGTTCTTTAGCTCTCAAAGAAGTGGCGAAACTAGAATCTATTCAGGTAGAACCAACTGCCATTGAAGCTAAAATAAGCGAGTTAACCAAGGAGTTTGCTAACGAAAATATCGATCCGGAAAAGCTCCGAGAATTCGTCGAAGAAGACTTACTCAAAGAGAAAATTATTACCTGGTTGACAGAACATTCTCATATTGAGCTAGTCCCGGAAGGTACATTGAAGACCAGTACTCCCGAAGCAACCGAGTCTACAACGGAAGTAACTGATACTCCCGAAGCAACCGAGTCTACAGTTGAAGTTAGCTCAGAATCAACAGGAAGCACCGCTGAATAATTAATCCAGTGGATGATACTAGTGGGAATACATAATTTATGAAAGTCTTTAACTATGATTCTCACTAGTCAATTCAGCTTAATTAAAGACTATCACGCTAAAACTTAAGTTTATTAACCGTAACGAGATAGGCAAAAATTACTCTGATTCGATATAACGGATATAGATACCTATTCACTTAGCAAACTCAGTTAACAAAACTCATTGCTAGCTGTTATCCATAAATCATCTTTTTATGGTTTCATCAGACTATCCCATCTACTCATTATCTAGCTTACAGCAAATGGAAATTCCAAACCAAAGCCCAAAAAATATGCTCCCAATGGTAGTAGAACAAACTGGCATGGGCGAACGGGCTTATGATATATATTCCCGTCTGTTGCGGGAAAGAATAGTGTTTCTGGGTACACAAGTTGACGATGATGTAGCAGACTCATTAGTAGCTCAATTGCTATTCTTGGATGCTGAAGACCCAGAAAAAGACATCCAACTGTATATCAACTCTCCAGGGGGTTCAGTGACAGCAGGGATGGCAATCTACGATACTATGCAGCAGATTCGGCCTAATATTGTCACGATCTGTTATGGTTTAGCTGCCAGCATGGGAGCGTTTTTGCTCACAGCGGGAACTCGTGGGAAACGGATGTCTCTACCTAACTCGCGGATTATGATTCACCAACCTTTAGGAGGTGCCCAAGGTCAAGCAGTGGACATTGAGATTCAAGCCAAAGAAATTCTTTATCATAAACGTAAACTAAATGAGTTGTTAGCCTATCATACTGGGCAACCTCTAGATAAAGTAGAAGTAGATACCGATCGCGATTTCTTCATGTCAGCAGCTGAAGCTAAAGACTACGGTCTGATCGATCAGGTAATCACCAAACAAAACATCCCCCTGTCGGGGAACGCCGTTACCACACTCAACTAAGAGGCAGTTATGTCTAAATACGACTCCCATTTAAAATGTTCCTTTTGTGGCAAGTCTCAGGAGCAAGTACGCAAACTAATTGCTGGGCCGGGAGTCTATATCTGTGATGAATGTGTTGACCTGTGTAACGAAATATTGGAAGAGGAGTTGTTGGATACAAGTCCTTCAAGTCCGCAACCAACAAACAGGCAAGAACAACCACAGAAGCGGCGTTCCCGCTCGGCTCAACTTTCCTTGCATCAAATTCCCAAACCAAGAGAAATTAAAAAGTATTTAGATGAATATGTAATCGGTCAAAATGAAGCTAAGAAAGTCCTATCTGTAGCTGTCTATAACCATTACAAGCGTCTCAGCTTTATTCAGTCGAAAAATAATGGCAAAGTCAGCCCTGACGACACTGTAGAATTACAAAAATCGAACATTTTGTTGATGGGGCCAACTGGCTGCGGTAAAACATTGTTGGCGCAAACTTTGGCAACGATGCTGGATGTGCCATTTGCGGTGGCAGATGCGACAACTCTGACTGAGGCGGGTTACGTTGGGGAAGATGTGGAAAATATCTTACTCCGATTGCTTCAGGTAGCAGATTTCGATGTGGAAGAAGCTCAAAGAGGGATTATCTACATCGATGAAATTGACAAGATTGCCCGCAAGAGCGAAAATCCTTCGATTACCAGAGATGTGTCTGGGGAAGGGGTACAGCAAGCTTTACTGAAAATGTTGGAAGGAACGGTGGCTAATGTGCCGCCTCAAGGTGGGCGCAAACACCCCTACCAAGACTGTATCCAACTCGATACCAGCAATATCCTGTTTATCTGCGGTGGTGCGTTCGTTGGTTTAGAAAAGATTATCGAACAACGGATTGGCAAACGCAGCTTTATGGGATTTGAGGTTGATCCCAATGGGGCGGAGATTAGTAAACCAAGGGAAAAGAGAACGGCTGATCTTCTGAAGCATCTGGAACCGGATGATTTGGTGAAGTATGGTATGATTCCAGAATTTATCGGTCGGATACCTGTGGTAGGAATGGTTGAGCCGCTGGATGAGGAAAGCTTGACGGTAATCTTGACTGAGCCGCGGAATGCTTTAGTTAAGCAGTACCAAAAACTGCTGAAGATGGATAATGTCCAATTAGAGTTTAAACCGGATGCGGTGAGAGCGATCGCCCAAGAAGCCTATCGTCGCAAAACTGGTGCCAGAGCATTACGAGGAATCGTCGAAGAGATTATGCTCGATGTCATGTACGAGTTACCCTCCCGGAAAGATGTCACTCGTTGCATGATTACCAAGGAAATGGTAGAAAAACGCTCAACGGCTGAACTTCTGCTGCATCCTTCCTCTTTACCAAAACCGGAATCAGCGTAAAATAGTCGTTGGTCGTTGGTAGCGGGTAGTTGGTAGGAACAAATTAAATCTAAAGCAAGTTGCTAGCGATGATAATTGAGATTAAGATTAGGTACGTTGTTGGGGGGGGTGGGGATAAAAAAAAAAAAAAAAAAAAAAAAAAAAAAAAAAAAAAAAAAAAAAAAAAAAAAAAAAAAAAAAAAAAAAAAAAAAAAAAAAAAATTTATTT
>NZ_JBHFNQ010000208.1:0-25244 GCF_041929345.1 Floridaenema aerugineum BLCC-F46 | reverse complement strand
GTTGCGCTTCAGCGCTAAAAGAAGAGCGCTGAAGCGCAACAACGTGCCTAAGTTCTTTACTCAGGTTTTCGGCTGATGATGTTCATGCCAATGACGCGCAATATCAATGCGGCGACACAACCACACCTGTTCATGTTGCTGCACATAATCGAGAAAACGTGCCAAAGCTGCTGCACGTCCAGGTCTTCCAACTAAGCGACAATGTAAGCCAATACTCATCATTTTTGGTGCAGTTTCACCCTCAGCATAAAGCACATCAAAAGCATCTCTAAGATAAGCAAAAAATTGATCGCCAGAATTAAAACCTTGGTTAGTTGCAAAGCGCATATCATTATTATCTAAAGTGTAGGGAATTATTAAATGTGGTTTGCCATAATCATAAATCCAGTAGGGTAAATCATCGGCGTAACTATCAGCATCGTAGAGAAAACCGCCTTCTTCAACTATTAATTTACGCGAGTTGGGACTAACTCTACCGATGTAACAACCTAAAGGACGATTACCAGTAACTTGGGTGTGAATGGCGATCGCCTTTTGTAAATGTTCCCTTTCCGCTTCCTCACCAAAATATTGATAATCAATCCAGCGATAACCATGACTAGCAATTTCCCAATCAGCCTCTAACATCGCCGCCACAGCTTCCGGGTTTCTTTGCAAAGCCATCGCCACACCATAAACTGTAAGCGGAATTTTCCTTTGCGTAAATATCCGATGTAATCGCCAAAAACCCGATCGACTACCATATTCATAAATCGATTCCATATTGATATGACGCACTCCTGCCAAAGGAACAGCGCCGACAATTTCTGACAGAAATGCTTCCGAAGCAACATCACCGTGAAGAATGCAATTTTCCCCACCTTCCTCATAATTAATCACAAATTGCACCGCAATACGCGCTTGATTAGGCCATTTAGGATCGGGAGTATTTCGCCCATAGCCAACCAGATCTCTTGGATATTCCTTAGTCATTCTTAAACCTCTTCTAATTGCAAGCTAGATCCAAGCCAGATCCCCGACTTCTTGAAGAAGTCGGGGATCTGTATACCATTTAAATTTTCTCAGCAACTCACTCAGTTTTCAGTTTACGTTTCAATCGCATATAACGAATTCGCATCACCAAACCCAAAGTAATTTGCTTCATCACCCAATAAAGCACCGTCAAGACAACAAAAGTAATAAACATCACTAACACTGGGCGTTTTGAAGTCAAATCATTAATGGTTGTCAGCAATACGTTATCTGGATCGGTAACTAAATCCCAACTATTAAAACGCTGAAAACGTCCCATGTAAATTCCCACAGCACAGAAAGCATGAGTAATTAATTCAGACCATACCACCCACTTAGCTGATAGCTGCCGTTTTAGATAATTACTCTGGTTAATTAATGACACCACATAAGCTTCTGTTCCAGCAATAATGGCAAAGAAATGTAGGGGAATAAAAATCAAGGTAATAACCCAAGCCGAATATCCTTCACGAATGCCGCGAATTAAGTGGATAATATCTGTTAACAGATAGGGCGCATTTGGCAGAAAGGCAAAGTAAACCGCAAAACCTATCCACCAAATATGGGAACGATAATTTGATTTGCGCCGAAATAGCCAAAAGCTAAGAACTAAGGGGATAAAAGCCAGAAATAGATTCCAAGCAATCCAGCCGCTATATATTCCACCGGAAAATGCTTCTTTTGTCTGGTGAATTTGGGATCTCATAGATATCTCTTCTCTGTTAGTTCTACCTTTACTTAGGTTAACCTTTAGCTTAAAAATCAACTACTAATTTAATTGGCGCTAGACAAGCATAGTAAACCAGCAGCGGCGAAAGTAGGTAAGATGCCCAAACTGCAAGGGTTTGGGCACCTTAAGAAGGCAAAACTATCTAGCCAGAATGTGAGATTAACGAAAATTAAAAAATCATAGTACTCTAAGCAGGTAAAATATATAGATTAAGCTGTTAAATAACAACTGATAAATAATTAATCAAAATATTAGCGGGTTATGGCGGATTCTGATTTAACTGGTGGTTTACAGTGGAGTGCTGAAGCTAAGACAAAGCTGAAAAATATTCCCTTTTTTGTGCGGACTCAGGCGAGACAGCGAATTGAGCAATTAGCGCGAGAAGCTGAATTAGATGTGGTAACGCCAGAGATTGTTGAACAGGCGCGGTTGGAATTTGGACAGTAGGGAAAGTGCGATCGATCTAACTTTTATATCAAATAGAAAACAAATCGGAGATCCCCCATTATCCCCCTTACCAAGGGGGACTTAAAAACCAGTATTGTTCCCCCCTTTGTAAGGGGGGTTAGGGGGGATCAACCATTTGTAGCGAAAATTTAAGTAATTGAAAGTATCCATTCTTGGGTAATTCCTCTGATTCCTAGTGGTAGCTAGATTAGAGAAAATAGTGTTAACTAGCTAGGATAATTAATATGAATGACCAACAACTGAATTTAGTATCACTGTTTTCGAGAATTGAACAACTCGAACAACACCTTCTTATTGTGAGGAAGTATTCTACAGGGCTAAAACGTCAATTAGATTGTGTAACAGAACAGTTTAATAATCGACCTGAGTTACAAGAATGGGAACTTTTAAAAAGGGAGTTTGCTGAACTTAAAAAGCAGCAAAATATAATTTTGGGTTTGAGCGATCGCACTTTCAACTCCCAAACTCTTGATTCGCCTCCCAGCAATGAGACAAAAGAAGACGCGGAAATAGTTAAGGAGTTTTTTCAAAGGGTCGATCGACAATTACAGCAAGATTCCCCCACCCCGACAGTTGAAGAATCTCAGGAATTAACGAGTAATAATGAGCAAATTATAAGTTTTCACCATGAAGAAATTGATCCTGTTGAACAGGAAACTGAATTTTCTATTTTTACTGATGAAGAATTCAAAATTGAAAGAATGTTGCTGTTGTTGATGAGAAATGAGACTGATGAAGAAGAAAGTCTGGAAACACCTGTTAGTGCTGAAGAATTTTTGAGGCGCTGTCAATGTGGAGAAAAAGATTTTACAGGAATTAACCTAGCTGATTCTGACTTTAGTAAAAAAAGTATCAGTTGGCAAGTCAACTTGAGTAAAGCTCATCTAAAAGGAGGAAATTTAAGCAATGGCAGTTTTAGCTGTCTCAACCTGAGTGAAGCAAATCTAGAGAATGCAGATCTTTATAAGGCAAATCTACAGTCATCAAAGCTAAAAAGTGCAAACCTAAAAAATGCCAATTTAAGCGAAGCCGATCTAGTTAATGCGGAGATGAGTGGAGCTAATTTAATTGAAACAGACTTATGGAAAGCTAATCTACAAGGAGCAAAGCTAACTGAAGCGAACTTAAGTAATGCAAATCTGAGAAAAGCTAAATTAATTACCGCCAACCTGAATAATACTAATCTCAGTAAAGCAATACTAATAGAGGCAGATTTACGCTCGGCAAAGCTAAGAAATGCTAACCTAATGGGAGCCGATCTAACCAAGGCAAATCTCCGAGGAACTAGCGAATATAGTAGTCAAGCTGTAGATTTTTATGGAGCTAACCTTAAAGGAATTAAGTTACAACAAGCTCTCTATGATGAAAATACTAGATTCCCTGAAGGTTTTAATCCTAGCGAGGCAGGAGCATATTTAATCGCTCCAAGTATATGCTTGCAAAATGCAGACTTAAGTGGTGCAGATCTGAGTGGAGCAAACTTAACTGAAGCGAACCTCAAAGGAGCAAATTTAAGTAAAGCAAAACTAACTTCTGCTAATTTGAGCGGAGCAAATTTAACTGGGGTAAACCTTCAGGCAGCGTATATGAATCAGATCAATTTGAGTTGTACTAATCTCACAGGATTGAATCTAATTAAAGTAGATTTAAGCAACGCTAATCTAAGTGCAGCTACTTTGAATAAAACAGACCTGCGTGAAGCAAACCTCACTAGTGCCAAATTAAGAGGGTCAGATCTACAAGAAGCCGATCTCCGTGCAGCAAACTTAAGTTATGCAGATTTATCTGGCGCAAACTTGACCGGAGCTAAACTGGGAGGAGCTAACTTACAGTATGCTAAATTGGCTGGTGCAATTATGCCTAATGGTACAGTTCACGAGTAAAGGTTATCAATGTTTTGAAACCGGGAAATTGAGGAAAGATCGATCGCAGTTTAGTTTAGTGGAAAAAGTGCGATCGATCTCCCATTCTCTCAACACTAACTACTTGAATTAGACCCTCCTCCAAACCTAGCTAAAATTTCCTCACGAGAAAGAGTCAGCAACAGTTGACTCAACTCACTTGCTGACAACTCCAACATAGGATTTATACATCTGTTTAGTTGCTCATCCAAAGCACCAAACCGAACTCGCAAAAAGTTTTCGATCATCTCTTGGCGACCTTCTTGGCGACCTTCTTGGCGACCTTCTTGGCGACCTTCCAATCTGCCTTCTATCCGACCTTCTCGTAAAGTATCTTCGCGCCAACGTACATAAGCTGATGATAAGTTCATAAGCAATTCCTCTTCATCTTCACTTAAATTTTGCGTCGTTTCTAAGCCAACTCGCCAGTTAGCGACAACCTCCAAAATGTTTCTTTTGAAAGGGTGATCTTCTGGCAGTGAATTCACCTCATTCATTGCTTGCTTTTGAACATTTTTTCGTCCCAAAAGCCGCAACCAAAGAGTGTCTTCTGTAGCCGGAAGTTGGTTAATTGCTACTATCCCTGACCTCAATGCTACTGGTAATAAATATACACCATTAGGCCAATTTCCTTGGGTATCAAGCTTTGCACCAAATGCGTCTAAGACGTTCTCAGAACAGGAAGGCGTTAATATCCACAAATGAGGTAATTCCTCTTCTGTGACCGATCGATCTTCCCGCCTCGCCTGACGCTGATAATCGCTTTGCATAGCAAATAATTTAATCAAACATCTCCGCACTTCCGACCAATTTGGCGGATTACGAAAAGGTTCAATTAAACAGGCAGTTGATGCCATTTTACCCAATAAACCGAGTAATTCTTGGTTAGTTTTCGGTTCAGGTACAGGCGAAAACCAAACATCAATTTGGCGAACTTCTGCCATTACCTCGCGGCTAACTAAGTAGGTAGATGTAAATAAAGTGAAAATCAGGGCGGGCTCTCCTGCCCACCCCACAAGAAAGCTGTAAATCTTGTGGGGTGGGCAGGAGAGCCCGCCCCATCCTCATATAACTATTATCAATTTATTTATTTGCACCTACTTATTACCTCACCCAAAGGCGTTAATAGTTCGCTGAGATACTGTTTAGCAAATTGATCGTGAAAGTTTCTGGTCATTCTCCCACCGTCATTGCTGAGATAATTGCCTGTTGACTAACCGCCTTATAAACTGAATCCAAATATTGCATTACTGCGTCAGATGTAGCAGCTGTTTGCGGTTGTTCCGTTTCATCATTACCTAAAGGAATTTTTCCCAAAACATCTAAAATCGTTTCACTTATTGGTGATGGTGCGATTACAACTAAACCTGATTCTAAAGGTTTATCATATTGCCAAAACTCCTCAATTTTTAAATGATATTGTACCTTTTGATTTACCGGAATATCAGTTTCTTTGTCTCCTTGTTCCTCTTTTCCCTTGCTGCGAAACTTGCGTAAAGCTTCAATAATTTGTGCTTTGTTGCGTCCTCTTAATTGAAATAACACAAACGGATCTTCACCAAAGCGATCGCCTAACAAATAATAAACCGCCCCAATATGCTTACAAGGATTCGCCTTATCAGGACAACTGCAACGACTCCGCACATCTTCTAAGGTGAAAGGAAACAAACTTAAACCATTTGCCGTAAAAACCTCCTCAATATTTTTTGGCATTTCTCCAGCTAATAACTTAGCCGAAAAAATAGCCTTTTTCGACATAGTTTCAATCACATAATCCCACTCTTCATCAGTAAAAGGTTCCAAAAATATCGAAAGTTGATAAGGTTCCGGTTCTGTACCTTGAACTTTCGCAAAAACCTTTTGATCTTGAAAATCAATACTCAAAACATTCCCTTGCCTAGCATAAATTCGCGCCCGTTCCAAACGCTTTTTAAACCGATACTTATCCAACAATTCCAACCACCGTTCCACCCACCATTCCCGACCAGAAATAGAAGTATTATCTTCCTTTGTAACCCTTTGCATCCCCGGATCGTAATCTCTCATCTTCTTTGCGTCCTTCGCGTCCTTTGCGGTTTAAAAAATTAAAAGTCCGAACTATCAATTACTGTATTGCGATCGAGCAACAATAAATTCCGTAATTGGTCAGTATCTAACTCAGTTAACCAATTTTCGCCACCACCTACAACCTGTTCCGCCAATGCTTTTTTACTCTCAATTAAATCATGAATTTTCTCTTCCAAAGTACCTTGACAAACAAACTTATGCACCTGAACATTGCGCGTTTGACCAATCCGAAATACCCGATCGGTTGCTTGATTTTCAACCGCAGGATTCCACCATCGATCGAAGTGAAAAACATGATTGGCACGAGTTAAATTCAACCCAGTACCACCAGCTTTTAAAGACAAAATCATCACCCTTGGTGCTTGCGGATCGTTTTGGAAGCGATCGATCATTTCCTCCCTTTGATTCTTGGAAGTGCTACCATATAAAAACAGCATTTCTCGATTAAATTGCTTTTCCAAATAAGGTTTTAACAGTTTTCCCCATTCAGCAAATTGGGTGAAAATCAAAGCGCGATCGCCCTCCGAAATCACCTCTTCTAACATCTCTTCTAAACGCAAAAGTTTTGCCGATCGCTTCTGATTTCCTAAACTTGCTTCCTTCAAAAATTGCGCTGGATGATTACAAATTTGCTTCAATTTAACTAACAACGCTAAAATTTGACCGCGCCGTTGAATCCCTTCCGAACTTTCAATTTCCGCCAAAGATTCTTCAACTAATTTTTGATATAATTCTGCTTGTTCGGCGGTTAAACCGCAAAATACATTCATTTCCTGCTTTTCGGGTAAATCTTGGATGATAGTGCGATCGGTTTTTAAGCGGCGCAGGATGAAAGGTTGGACAAGCGATCGTAAAGTCTTTAACGAAGAAGTATCCCCATATTTCTCCACCGGAATCGCAAAACGCCGTTGAAAGAAATTTTTTGGCCCCAAATAACCTGGATTGAGAAAATCCAAAATTGACCAAAGTTCCGCCAACCGATTTTCTACCGGAGTTCCTGTTAGCGCAATCCGAAAACTTGCCTCTAAATCCCTAACTGCTTGCGACTGTTTCGCCTCTGGATTTTTAATATTTTGTGCTTCATCTAACACCACACCTTGCCAAGAAACAGTCTGTAAATCCTTGACATCTCGGAAAACTAATTGATAACTAGTAATTACCAAATCTTTGTTTTCAACTGCTTTGGCAAACGCCTTTCCTTTGGGACGTTTATCACCGTGATGTACTACAACTTTTAAGCTAGGGCCAAATTTTTTAACTTCCCTTTCCCAGTTACCTAAAACTGAAGTCGGACAAACTAAAAGAGTCGGTTTTTCCAGTGCATTCTCTTCTTTTAAATGTAATAGGAAAGCGATGAACTGGATAGTATTATGACAGAGGATATTATTCGCTACGAAATTGTGATGTTCGCTTACCTCAAAATCATAAACCCAACCATCATAATCAATCTCTTCAATCTCTTCTATTTGGCAATAAAAAACTTCCCGATCGAAAAAATCTTGCAAACGCTGTCTAGTTAAACTTAAATGTTGAGTATCCAGTTGCGCGTATGCTGCAAGAGTTTGATTTGTCCACTTAGAAGATTTCGACAGTCGATATTGTTTTTCTGCTTCCCCACTCAAGATACTATCAAATCCTGCTAATACCTTTTCTAAACTACTTCGAGAAAACTGTTGACTACCATTAATATATACAGTGTTGTTCATCCCAAAATGTCGGATTGGTAATTTAGTTGTAGCGACTGTTTCAGCGACTAAATCAGAAACAGGAATTCCCTCAACATTTGTATTAGTTACCTTTTGACAAATCGCTTCTAACTTCTGTTGTTTAACTAAATTCCCAAAACCAATTTTTTGCCAAAATCTGCGGGTTGAATTTCCCCCAAGAATGCCTATATAATAAGTACGGAAAATCTTTGTTCCATTGGTAGCACATTTTTGTTTAGCGGAAATTCTTAACCAAATACCGAAGCGTCTTAATAACGTGGACAATTGTTGAATTAGCAAAGCTGAAGCTGTACTAATTTCGATCGTTGCCATATTACTAATAACAGCAGATTCAGCATCAAAATAGTTTCTTAAGAAAATCCGCACAGTATTCAAATCTGCCTGCATTATCCATGAAGGAATAGACTTTTCTGCCGACTTCTTACCCCATTCATAACCTTTAGCTTCTAAGAACTTGCGATAGGATTGACTGTTTACTTGAAGCGCCGGAACTTTACCAGGGAAAGTGCGAATTTTTGGACAATTAATTTTTAGATTATAACGTTTACCGATGCGTTGAAAAGTTTCCTTCAATTCCTCCAAACAGACAACATCTTTTTGTGATATTGCCATAGTTCCCCATTCTTTCAGTTCATATCCCTCAGCAATTTGCCAAGCAATAAACTTCACTAAATCCGCATCTTCTGGTTTTCCTTCCCAAACCAGTTTAGCAGGTACACAAACGTAATCTCCCACTTTTAAATTATTGTTCCATCCATCTTTAGTTAAAAGTTTATGACGGTGGGTAATTGTAATATTGCTACCATCTTTTAAGCGGATAATTCGCAATTTCTCTTGGACTTTTTGGCGATATAAACGGCGAATGGGAGTCTGGATAATTTGACCATTTTTTTCATTGATGGCATTCACAAGTAACGTACTATTAGGAACACTCCAAAATCCGTCTCCATCCCAATCTATATCTGTAATATGAGTATCCCAAATTTCTTGGGCGGTGCGTAAATTTCCGTTAATTAATACTAAAGATTCGGGGTGGATACACTTACCTAATCCCATATCGTCCGCTAAACAAGCACCTAATCCCCAGCGTTCTAAAAATGCTAACCAACCGACACCTCTTGCTTGGTAAGGGCGTAATTCTCCTTTGAAAGTTTCAGGAGGATCGATCGCCTCCACCGCCCGATTACTTGTTAAAGCATTCAACAAATCTTGCAAAACTCCCGAAGCTTCAAAACTCACCACAGGCAATTTTTCCACCATTTGAGTATCGCCTGTACTGAGACGCAAAGCATCTTCCAAAGAAAGCGACATTTCCTCTTTTCGAGAAGCAAAGAAATTCTTCGCCGATTTCACATCTTGTGGGCGTAATTCCACCCACTCCCCATTAATTTCTACCAAAGGACTATTCTGTGCTGCTAACTTGTCAAACTCTTTTTTAGAAATAGTTTGCCCACCGATAGATAACTGCCATTTAAAGTTTAATAAACTTTGTAAACCTAAGCGTTGATTGGGTTTTAACTCAGGCGTTTGGGCGCGAATACTTAAACCCAAACGACTCGCCCAACCATCTCGATTTGCCAAACTTGGTGGTAAAATTACCCCTAAACCGCTATCTTGAAAACGCCATGCACCACCTTTAATAAACTCGTAAGCTTCTAATGGATTCAAGCGACAAAATATCGGAGTCGCAGTTTCTAAACTCGGTTCAATTACTGGCATTAATCGCGAAGCTAAACCTAACCCTTGTAGAAAAGTTTCTTGCGGACGTTCTATGGTTCTTCCTTGATAAATAAAACGTTCAACTGGATTCTGCCAAATAGTTGCAGCATCTATAATAAATTCAGGATCGTCAACAGCTTGCAAACAATATTCTAAATTCCAATCTTGCTGATTTTCTGCGGGAGGATGCACTTTAAAACAAGTGCGAAATAAACTTTTTCCTGTTAGAAATGGTTGTACAGGTGCAATCCAAGAATTTAAAATTGCTGCTAAACGTTCTGGGGTTTCTCCGGTTACTTGCGCCGACTCATTTGCTAATCCTTCTAACCATTTCTGCACCAAATTTTCTATAGTTGGTACAGAGTTTCCTTTCGCCACACTTCGCACTTGTAGATCGATCGCGCTACTTAAAAAACTCAACAGTAATTCTTTAGGTTCCGGCGGTAATT
Source organism: Floridaenema aerugineum BLCC-F46 (assembly GCF_041929345.1). NCBI lineage: Bacteria > Bacillati > Cyanobacteriota > Cyanophyceae > Aerosakkonematales > Aerosakkonemataceae > Floridanema > Floridanema aerugineum. The sequence continues at coordinate 15,172 of NZ_JBHFNQ010000208.1, read as the reverse complement.
CTAAACTAACAAATGGCGAGGAATCATCAATTTCCCAACCTTGATAACTGCGACAAACAGCTGGCATTTGTCGGGCAAAATTTTCTAACCTCACTTGATCGACTCCGCTATCAAGTAAAGGTTGCCAAACAGCAACAAATTCATTTTCTAACTGTTTCAATCTGGGCAAAAACTTGCACCTTGCCAGTAAATCTACACTCCACCTTGCTATATGGCACCAAAATTGTAAATCTTTCCCTAAAAAAGAATCTGATTCATTAATAGTCGTCAGTGGCAAAGCGGTTAAAAATTCCCTCGCTTCTTGCCTATTTAAACAAATTCCTTCTACTTGCCAAGGATACAAATAACAAGAAGATATCTCTTCTTCGTTTCCATTTAATACAGTTCCCGAATGCAACGGCAACAAAGCATTATTATCTGCTTCCAAAATTCTGGTTGGTAATCCCAAAACTTGGACTTGCCAACGGTTATTTTGGCTTTCTTCCAGTTTCTTTTTCCCTTTTTTTGCTGTACTTTTCTCAACAGTTAACGTATCAGATGGTAGCGCCTTACTAATTTTTTCTAAACTCTGCAAATAGTCGATTAATTCCTGCTTACTCATTGCTAATGGATGAGGTAACAGCGTCGTGAATCCCTCAGAGTTTGCTGGATTAACTCTGCGCCAAGTTTCTCCCCAAACGAATAGATAATTGCCTTGAGATCGATCGATCCAACTACCGTGTAAAATTGCCATTTAGAAACTGCTCAATTTTTGTTGGTTATGTTTTACTCATCATTAGTCAATGCTGAAAAATCACTGACTAATGATTGAGATTTATTGATGATTGTTTTAGAATATTTGCGCTTGATACGCTAAGCGTTGCTCAAGATTAACCAGTAAAATTGCGGATATCATTTTATGATAACCCTAAAAATCCCAGAAAACAACAATTTCAGGACTTACGCAACTGGCCCAATTAGTAGGGTGCGTCAGACGGTCAAACTCTGATGCTGTCGATTAGATTTATGGTAGTAGAGCACCCTACAACTCTGGTTAATTTCAGTTACAAATTTTAACAACAAAGGTGAAATCTCATGAGCGATTCCCAAGGTTGGTATATTATCAAACGTAACGAGGGCAATTGCGATCTTGTCCCTAGTCAACAATTGGAAAGCCAAGAGGATAGTAACATTTTAGAACGTTGGGGGCCTTTTGGTACTGTAGAAGATGCGATCGCGCGTCGTGTCGGATTAATTCGCGCCGGAAAATGTAAACCTGTTTAGGGATTGGGGACTGGGTAAAGGGAAAATTTACAACTAAAACTTTTCCCTTTTCTCCCTGTTTAAATATATTTTTTCAACAACAAAGCCAAATTTTCTTTTGTTGTTACAGGAACCTTATCCAACGGGGTAAGGATAGCATATTTCAAAGCCGAATGAGCTTCCGAAACAAAAGGATTTTCCGTAATTCTTCGCACCGTTTCTTGAATTACCTTTTGAGCATTAATGGCATTACGTTGTAAATTATCAATAATCATTTCTACAGTCACGCTGTCATGATCTGGATGCCAACAATCGTAATCAGTAACTAAAGCTAAAGTTGCGTAGGCAATTTCCGCTTCTCTGGCTAATTTCGCCTCTGGTAAATTAGTCATTCCAATGATAGTTGCACCCCAACTGCGGTAAAGATGCGACTCCGCTTTAGTAGAAAAAGCAGGCCCTTCCATACAAATGTAGGTACCGCCACGATGTAAATTTACACCATCTAAATTTAAACTAGCTACAGCATCTGCCACAACATTAGCTAATTGTTTACAAACAGGATCGCCAAATGCAATATGAGCTACAATTCCCTCGCCAAAAAAAGTGGATACTCTATTCTTGGTGCGATCGATAAATTGATCCGGCACCACCATGTCTAGAGGTTTAGCTTCCTCCTTGAGAGAACCAACAGCTGACGCGGAGAGCAAATATTCAACGCCCAGCTGCTTCATTGCGTAAATGTTCGCCCGGAACGGTAACTCAGACGGCAACAGAGTATGATTGCGACCATGACGAGCTAAAAAAGCCACTCTAGTTCCAGCCAAAGTGCCGACAATTAAAGCATCAGATGGCGACCCAAAAGGAGTATCAATTTGCACCTCTTCCACATCTTTGAGCGCTTCCATTTTGTAAAGACCACTGCCCCCAATAATCCCAATTTTCGCCTCAGTCATAAAATTTTGTCTTATTGCGCGTGAAACTTCAGCATTTTACCCGTCAATAGGAACACAGGGAAGTGGTTTGGAGAGCGATCGCTATTCCTCTTGTGTAAATAAAATGTAACAATGAAGTAGTGAGCATTACCATTCGTTTGGGAATACTTACTTTGGTTGAATACAGTAAAGATTAATTGAACTAATGATCAGACAGATTGAAACCCAATCAAAAGCTTCGGTTGAAAGCATCCTAGAAAGGATCTTTGCTATTCGCCAGATTAATCGGAAAGATCAAAATACTTTAATGGCAGCACTGCTATCTAAAGATTCCCTCAGCGAAAAAGATCAGCACCAGATTAATAAAGTTTACGAAGCAATTCAAAAGGGATTAATCAGAATCGTAGAGTGAACAAGAAAGGCAGAAGGTACAAGGCAGAAAGCAGAAGCTAAGAAAGGATAAAGGTTATATTTTCTCCCCATTTCCCCACCTCCCCATCTCCTCATCCCCTCTGCCTCAATTATCCAAATTCAGTTTAGTAGATGCTTCCACATCAGCAGGTTGAAGTTTTAGCAACTTACCTAATCTATCTCGCTGATTTACTAAGTAAATACTGACCAACGTTAGACTGACTCCCAACCATTGATGAGGTTGCAGCATTTCCGAAAGGAAGAGATTGCCAAACAACAATGCAAATACGGGAGTGAGAAAAGTTAGAGAACTGAGACTAGTTAAACTACCACGAGAAGCAAAGTAGAAGAATAGACCGTAAGCGATCGCACTACCAAAAATCGTCGCATAACTCAAAGCCATCCAGCTAGACAAATCCAAATTTTGCCACTGCTGAGTTTCCAGAGTAGCCGAAAGTCCAAACAAAGGCAACCCGCCCAAAATCAAATGCCAACCTGTAGCTACCACAGGATCAACATGGCGACTAACAAACCGAGAAATTACCGTTCCCACTGCCATAGACAATGCTGCTAACAGCATTAACCATAATCCGCGATCGAACAAACTGACAATTACAGCTTTAAAATCAGTAAATTCTCCTGGAATATTAACCAACATCCCTAATCCCAAATTTTCGCTAGTTGGATGCAACAGCGCCACAATCCATTCATTCGGCAAACCAATTAAACTAATCCCAAAAACCCCTAACCCCAATCCTAACCAACCCCACAAACCAATCTTTTCCCCAAACAAGAACAGAGAGAAAACCGCCACAGCTAAAGGTTGGGAATCAATCATCACCGAACCTAAACCTGCACCAGTGCGAACTAAACCTTCTGCTAAAAAACCTTGAAACAGCGCCGCATCAACCAAAGCAAACAAAGCAATCCACAACCAAGCTAACAAAGTCCGGGGTTGAGATCTGCCAGTCAGCAAACAAAAAAGTAATACAAACACCCCAGCTGGCACCAAGCGCACTCCTGCCACAAAAAAAGGTGTTGTCTGTGGCATCACACCTTTCATCGCCACCATTGCCGTTCCCCAAAGGAAAAAAGGCGCAATCAGTAGCATAGAAGCAAACGGCACTCTAAATCGGTTGGTTTCACCTTCCAAAGCGGTTTCTGCATTACCCGTCGCCCTTGGAGATGCTACATTAAAGTCTTTTTCTAAATCAATTTGCGTCTCTTCTAAATTCATTTCTGGATTGGGAGGGTCGTTTATCTTTAAATATCTTGATTGTACTGAATTATGTAGTTCTGTTAAGCAAATTACAAAGGGGAGGTGGCAATACTGCTCGGGTTTTGGGTAGGGGCGAAGCATTCGGGCGACAATTTATCGGTTCAAACCCTATATCTTCTGTCCGAATGCTGATGCCTACGGCACGCTACGCGAACGCCCCTACAAAGGCAAAAAATACTTAACCGAGCAGTATTGGGGGAGGTGGGGGGATGGGGAGATGGGGAGATGGGTTCGATTATTAACTCAAAACTCTCTGACTCTCCTTACGAGAAACTCTCCCCAGTCAAGAGTCAAGAGTCCCCAATCCCTGGGTTTCTGCTTAGACTGGAGATAAGAAGTAACTAACATCACTATTAAATTTTTCATAGCTCATGATTTGGCCGTTTAAGCCTAAGTTTCGTAAACAAATAGCTCGCATTGAAGTTTCGGGTGCGATCGCAGGTTCCACTCGCAATAGAGTACTCGAAGCCCTAAAATTTGTAGAAGAAAGGCGTTTCCCTGCCCTACTGCTACGAATTGATAGTCCTGGCGGTACGGTGGGAGATTCCCAAGAAATTTACAGCGCCCTAAAGCGTTTGCAAGAAAAAGTCAAAATAGTCGCCAGTTTTGGCAATATTTCCGCCTCTGGTGGCGTTTATATCGGCATGGGTGCTCAACATATTATGGCTAACCCAGGCACGATTACTGGTAGTATTGGCGTAATTTTGCGGGGAAACAACTTAGAACGCCTGTTGGATAAAATCGGTGTTTCCTTTAAAGTGATTAAATCAGGCCCTTATAAAGATATTTTGTCATTCGATCGCGAACTCACCGAACCAGAAAAAAATATCCTCCAAGAACTCATTGATACCAGTTACCAACAATTCGTGCAAACTGTTGCCGAAGCAAGACAATTAACTGTAGAATCAGTTAGGGCTTTTGCTGACGGTCGGATTTTTACCGGACAACAAGCTGTAGAATTAGGTATAGTTGACCGTTTGGGAACCGAAGAAGATGCGCGTCGCTGGGCAGCAGAATTAGCAGGACTTGACCCTGAGAAAACTCGCTGCTACAACTTTGAAGAAAAGAAACCACTGTTGGGCCGTTTAATTTCTGGGGATAGACAGGAAAGTAGTGTTTTATCAGCAGGCATTAATTGGTTAGAATTTGAGCTAAAGACCAGCGGGCAACCTTTGTGGCTCTATAGACCCTAAGCTTAAAGAATTTGGTACTTTTTAGGTTCAATTTGAGGTTTTGTTAATATTGCTGACGGCACTGCTGACTTTTCGGCAGTGCTTCAGTCATGATGGGTTTAGGAACGATCGCTTTTTGTAGCGAGCGTCAACTTTAAAAAAATTGTTTGTCTATTTTGTTTTATCGATAATCAGGAGGATGTTTGCGTGGAGTGGCGAGTTAAGGCAATTCGTGGGGCGACAACTGTCACCGAAAATACCGTGACAGCAATCAGCGAAGCAGTGACAGAACTATTGGACGAATTAGAAACGCATAATAATTTTGACCCTGACGATATTATTAGTGCCATTTTCTCCGCTACACGCGATCTAGATGCGATTTTCCCAGCTGCGATCGCCCGTCAACGCCCCCACTGGCAAAACGTCCCCCTACTAGATGTCCAGCAAATGCACGTCGAAGGCGGACTAGTACGCTGCATCCGTTTCCTAATTCACGTCAACGTCCCCCATCCCATAGAAATTTACCATCCCTACCTCCGTCAAGCCAAAAGCCTCCGACCAGACTGGAGTTTGAGAAATTCCCTTTTAAGTGCTGAATTTTAGGGACTGGGGTAGGGGCGATTCATGAATCGCTCCTACGACTGGGGGACAAAGGGAAAAGGGGAAATTGATTAACTCAAAACTCCTCCAGTCCCTAGTCTTGCCCTAATTATGAAAAGTAAGTTAAATTTAATTAAGATTTGTTTGCTGTTACACGCTTTTGTCCTAAAGAAAGCCATTTGGCTCTAAAAGGACACAAGTGCAGGATAGCGAAGATAAGTATGCAGACAAAAAAAATTAATCGCTTTTTACCTTCTGCCTTCTGCCTTCTGCCTTCTGCCTTAATTTAAACAGCAAAAATTTATCTGAGATCTTTTGAAAAGCACTTAATTTGTGTAATCGAGTACCTATTTTGTTTAAATTGCATTTAGAGGCCACCCAACTATGAAGTCTTCCTGGAAAGTCGTAGTACTGTGGATGTTGCCTGCGTTACTCATAGGATTTTTCCTGTGGCAAGGGGCATTCTCATCATCAGCAATGGATACGGGCAGAAATACTGCCAGTACCCGCATGAGCTATGGTCGATTTTTAGAATATTTAGATTCCGGTCGAGTTACCAGCGTTGACCTCTATGAGGGTGGTCGGACAGCTATTGTTGAAGGTATCGACCCAGAACCAGTTTTGGGTTCCCAAGTTCAACACTGGCGAGTAGATTTACCTTCTAGCGCCCCAGAGTTAATTACCAAACTCAAAGAATCAAATATTAGCTTCGCCTCTCATCCGATGCGAAACGATGGCGCAATTTGGGGATTGTTGGGCAACTTGGTATTCCCCATCCTATTAATTGCGGGATTGTTTTTCTTGTTCCGTCGTTCCAACAACATTCCCGGTGGACCCGGACAAGCGATGAATTTCGGTAAGTCTCGCGCCAGATTCATGATGGAAGCGAAAACCGGAATTAAATTTGATGATGTAGCAGGAATTGAAGAAGCAAAAGAAGAACTGCAAGAAGTTGTTACTTTCTTGAAACAACCAGAACGCTTTAGCGCAGTTGGTGCCAGAATTCCCAAAGGTGTGTTATTAGTTGGCCCTCCGGGAACTGGAAAAACTCTGTTAGCGAAAGCAATTGCTGGAGAAGCGGGAGTTCCTTTCTTCAGTATTTCCGGTTCTGAGTTCGTGGAAATGTTCGTGGGTGTGGGTGCTTCCCGCGTCCGTGACTTGTTCAAAAAAGCGAAAGAAAATGCTCCCTGCTTGGTGTTCATCGATGAAATTGATGCCGTCGGTAGAATGCGGGGCACGGGTATCGGTGGCGGAAACGATGAAAGAGAGCAAACTTTAAACCAGTTGCTCACAGAAATGGACGGTTTTGAAGGTAATACAGGTATTATCATCATTGCCGCTACTAACCGCCCTGATGTACTTGATTCTGCTTTGATGCGTCCGGGACGTTTTGACAGACAAGTAACTGTAGATGCTCCTGATATTAAAGGACGTTTGGACATTCTCAAAGTCCATGCTCGGAATAAGAAGTTATCTGATGAGGTTTCTTTAGAAGCTATTGCCCGTCGTACTCCTGGTTTTACAGGTGCAGATTTAGCGAATTTGCTGAATGAAGCGGCAATTTTAACCGCCAGACGGCGCAAAGAAGCGATTACTATGCCAGAAATTGACGATGCGGTTGACCGTGTGGTTGCTGGGATGGAAGGTACTCCTTTGGTAGATAGCAAAAGCAAGCGGTTAATTGCTTATCACGAAATTGGTCATGCGATCGTTGGTACTTTGTTGAAAGACCACGACCCTGTACAAAAGGTGACTTTGATTCCCAGAGGACAAGCTAGAGGTTTAACTTGGTTTACTCCTAATGAAGAGCAAGGTTTAACTTCTAGGTCGCAACTGAAGGCAAGAATTACTGCTGCTTTGGGTGGTCGCGCTGCTGAAGAAATTATTTTCGGAGATGCGGAAGTGACTACTGGTGCTGGTGGTGACTTGCAACAAGTCGCTGGCATGGCTAGACAAATGGTAACTCGTTTGGGAATGTCTGATTTGGGGCCATTGTCTTTGGAAAGTCAAAGCGGTTCCGAGGTATTTTTAGGTCGTGACTTAATGAATCGTTCTGATTATTCCGAAGAAATTGCTTCCCGTGTGGATGGTCAAGTAAGAGCGATCGTTGGTAAGTGTTATGAAGATGCTAAGCAAATTATGCGCGATCATCGCTCGGTGATCGATCGCTTGGTCGATCTTCTAGTCGAAAAAGAAACGATCGACGGTGAAGAATTTCGCCAAATTGTCGCTGAGTACACTGTTGTTCCTGAAAAAGAAGAATATGTTCCTCAGAGTGCGACCTGAAAGGGTCGATTGAAGCTGGAAGCCCACTTCCATAAGGGATTTACACCCCTTACCCTCTCGTAAAACACCCTCTAAGGGTGGGTTCAGTACCAAGTAGGTAACAAACGGGAAATTAGCAGAACCACGAATGTAGCCGAAGCTAGGCAAGGTTAAGCCTGGTCAGGAGCTAATGAGGGCTTCTCCGAAGTAGATGAGCGAAAGCGAAATGCCATTTAAACTGCGTTATACATAAACCAGTGTAATAACCTGACACACTGAAGGCAAAATGCTAAGTGGGTGAACTCATGTTTTTTGCGTATATGAGTTGTGTAAACATAATCCCCACCGCAGAAAAGGCATCATCTGAAGGAAGAAACAAATTCAATCGATACAACAGGAAAACCCCTACAAGGTCTAGGGAATGTCGATAACCCTAGTAGGTTGGAGGTAACAAAAACGGAAACCCTTGGAGGGAGCAGGATGGATGAAAAAGCGAATGCTACAGGTAACGCTGTAGATAGGGGTTCAAAATTTGCCCCTGACCGAAAGGAATAGCAGACTTCATCTGGGTCTTATACGAAAGACGAAATGGACATGAAATCGAATCCGATGACAAGTTAGATACCGCCATGTTAATGACAGTAAACGGACAAAGGAAACAACTAAAAGATTGGAGCCAAATTAACTGGCGACAAACACGAAAAGTTGTGAGAAATCTACGTCAAAGAATCTTTCGTGCCAAACAGCTTGGGTTATTTCGCAAGTTACGGAGCTTGCAAAAGTTAATGCTCAGAAGCTACGCAAACCTACTGTTAGCAGTACGACAAATCACTCAAACCAATAATGGTAAAAAGACGGCGGGGATTGATAAGGAGGTCATAAACACCCCAGCACAACGAGTGGAATTTGTCTGCAACTGGAAGGGAACAAAACCTAGTCCCACCAGACGGGTAATGATTCCCAAACCAAACGGCAAAAAGCGTCCTCTTGGTATCCCAACCATTAGAGATAGAGTCATGCAAACAGTAGTGAAAAATGCACTCTTACCCGAATGGGAAGCTGTGTTTGAAGACAATTCATACGGATTCAGACCAGGTAGAAGCTGTCATGATGCCATATCACAATCATTTATAAGACTACACAAAGGCAGAGACACTTGGGTTCTAGAAGCTGATATCAAAGGCTTCTTTGACAACATTGCCCATGAATCCATTCTCAACAGTATTAGCAATTTTCCACAAAGAGAGCTAATAAGAGGATGGTTAAAAGCTGGATTTACGTTCCAGGGAAAACTTAACCCGACAGGACAAGGCACACCACAAGGAGGGGTAATATCGCCGCTCCTAGCCAACATAGGATTGCATGGGTTAGAAACATACATAAAATCCACCAATCCGAAACTTGGTGTGGTGAGATATGCTGATGACTTTATAGTTACAGCTAGGGACAAAGGAAGTCTCGAAAAAGCACAAATTCAGATACAGCAATGGATGAAATCAAGAGGCTTGGAACTCAGCACCCAGAAGACGATGATTACGTCAATGTCAGATGGTTTTGACTTTCTCGGTTTTAACCTAAGACACTATGGCGGTAAACTGCTAATCAAGCCATCTAAAAAGAAAGTTTTAGCTTTCTGCAAACAGATTGGAGAGGAAATTAAAGGTCTAAAAGCGAAAAAGCAAGAGACAGTCATCATAAAACTCAATCCAATTCTCAGAGGGTTCGCTAACTACTACAAGGGTGTGGTTAGTAAACAAACTTTCAGCTATATTACATACAGAGTATGGCAATACCTTGTGAAATGGGGAAAGCGTAGACATCCTCAAAAAAGCACAAAATGGGTAAAAAATCGCTACTTCCACACCTTCAAAGGTAGACAATGGATATTTGCCTGTATAAGCAAACATCGGGGAAAAGAGTCACTGATAAGCCTCTATTCTATAACCGATATGCCCATTAAACGCCATGTAAAGGTAAAAGGAAGCGCATCACCCGATGACCCCTCCCAAAAAGAGTACTGGGAAAAAAGAAGCCAAAAGAATGGGAAATTATACTGGGAAAAAGGCACAAAATACTACGAAATAGCCAAAATCCAAAACTGGAAATGCCCCATTTGCGGTGAACCATTACTCAACGGAGAAGATATCGAAACCCACCACATAATACCTGTTGCTAAAGGTGGACTAGACGACACAGAAAACCTTCAGCACTTACACAAAGCGTGTCACAAACAGGTACACTCAAAACCCAAGTTAAAGGCTCGAAGTAAGGCTTGAGCCGGATGATGGGAAACTGTCAAGTCCGGTTCTTAGGGGAGGTACGGACAGTAATGCCTAATCCTTACCCGACTATAAGTTTTAAGCTCTAGGTGAATAGGTGAAATAGGGATGATTGAAGTCATCCCTATTTTTTTGCCAGAAAGCTCCCAGAAAGTCCTGAGTTTGCAGGGGTGGGTTTTGTCCCCTAGTCCCCTTGTCCCCCAATCCCCAGTCCCTAATCCCTCATCTGATAATGAACACAGCCATCACAAGGCCCATCAGGATTGATGGCGCAACGCAAATGGGGCGATCGCGCATTGAATTTACAGCTGATGTCACCGATATAACTTTGATTTTGCAGTTGGGGCGGGAAATTTAAGGGGCTAACAGAGGCTCTTTCTATGGCTATTCTCAACCTTTCTCGCCCTCTGACTTCTGCTTGCCGAATTACCCAAATCGAGATTATTGGGGGGATTAAACCGATTAAGAATATTAGCAATGTCTGCAACACGCAAAAAACCTGCCATTTTTTAAATTGGCTCTCTTTTAGGATATTTTGCCGAAAAAATTCTCCTCTGGGAAGAGCAGCCCTTGACAAATCCACATATATGATGTGCTAAAATGTGGGTCGATGATGAAATTCGGTGACACTGTTTGTTGTTAGTACTCACAAGCGACTCTCCGAATCGTAATCTTTGCAATACCTGATTCAGGAGAGAACCAATGTCTATTTATGTAGGAAACTTATCCTACCAGGTCACAGACGAAGACCTCAAAGAAGTATTTAAAGAATATGGCGAAGTAAAGCGCGTTCAAGTTCCCACTGACCGTGAAACTGGTAAAATGCGTGGCTTTGCTTTCGTGGAAATGTCAAATGAAGATGAAGAAACAGCTGCTATTGATGCACTTGATGGCGCAGAATGGATGGGGCGTAGCTTGAAAGTAAATAAAGCTAAACCTCGTGAAGAGCGTGGCGGTAATCGCGGCGGCGGCTATGGTGGTCGTGGTGGCGGTGGCGGATTTAATCGTAATCGCTATTAAGGCTCAAAGCTAACCAAGCTTTTGTTAAAATTTGCTGTTCAGGGGCATTTCGTTTGCGCTTCTGATTGTTCAGATAAGTATAGCCAGACGAAATGCTTCTGCTTTTTCAGGTATTGACGAGTGTGTGCGATCGCGTAGCGTACCGTAAGCAATGTCTTTTCTCTCCCATTTACGCTAATACGGATGCTAAGTAAGTGTCCGACCATTCACCGAAGCTTAGGAGTAGTCAGGATGACCCAAATTATTGTCGGGGAAAATGAAGGACTGGAATCGGCGTTGCGTCGGTTTAAGCGTCAAGTCTCCAAAGCGGGAATTTTTTCTGATATTAAGCGTCTGCGTCACTTTGAAACCCCTCCAGAAAAACGCAAGCGCAAGGCTATTTCTCGAAGACGGAAAAAACAGTTTTAGTTAATAGTTTTTGGTTAATTAATTGTGCGTCGCACTCTCTGAACTCGAAAAGGGTTGTTTGGAGAGTGCGATGGCTTTTTTTTGCCTAAATTAGGATGGTATAATTCAATGGGTATAAAGCCATCTGAGGAAGAAACTATGAACCTTCCACTTGAAAATTTATACGAAACTGATTTTTACGCTTGGACGCAAAAACAAGTCCAGTTATTGCGTCAGGGTGAGTTAAATAATCTTGATATTGAGAATTTGATTGAGGAAATAGATTCTTTGGGTAAACAAGAGAGGCGGGAGTTAGTAAATCGGTTAATAGTTTTAATTGCACATTTATTAAAGTGGGAATATCAAACCGATCGCAGATCGAGGAGTTGGTATTTAACGATTCGCGAGCAACGTTCTGCGATTCGGCGACTTTTAAAAGAAAGTCCCAGTTTTAAGCCTTACTTACCAGAAGCGATCGCAGATAGTTACGAAGATGCCGTGATTTTAGCTGCTAAAGAAACAGGCATGAAACTTCGAGATTTTCCCACTGAAGTTTCTTACACATGGGAAGAAGTAGAAAACCCTGATTTCTTACCGGGAATTATACTAGATTCTGATGCAGATTTGTTGAATTGATGTGCGCTGACGCGGGAGAGCGGGATCTTTTTTTTATGGGAAGTTGGGAAGCGATCGTTGTTTTTCGCTGAGATGTGGGAATACTACCAAAGAGGGATACAGAAATTCCTCAGATATGAAGATGGGGCAAATGCACCACTGAAATTGAAGTGATTTGGAAAAGAATATGGACGCAGTTACAGTCACCTTTACACTTGGTAGTTGGATTGTTAAAGGTCTGATGAGTGGAGAGTTTGAGCGATATGGGGGTGTAATTAGAGAGGTTGCAACTGGGCGAATTGTGACTATGTTACGAGAACTAACTTCTGGTAGCGCTCCAGTATCAACACCAAATAGTACTTCTCCTAATTTACTTAACCTTGTTTTTTCAGGCGCAAATCTAGCTGGTTTAGTGGCTAATACCGCTGTTACAGGTAAAGGTTTAGCTAATGTTAGTCAGCAATTAGATGGTATTGCACAAGTTAATTTGGGAAATGTTGCTCTTTCTGGAGCAAATTTAATTGGTTTGATAGCTAATACTGCTTTTACAGGCAAAGGAATAAATAATGTCAACCAACGTATAGGTAGCCTTGAGCAACAACTAGGAAATATCGAGCAAAATTTACAACAAGTTTCAGGAATGGTGCAGATAACCACTGCTGCTAGTGTTCTTAGTTTAGGTGTATCAGTAATGGGATTTGCTGTCATAAATCAGCGCATTACGGAATTAGAACAAAGGCTAAAAAAAGTCGAGGAACTTTTAAACAAAATTAATCGCAAAATAGATCTTGGATTCTATGCAAATTTTCATGCAGCTATCAATTTAGCAGCTAATGCCTTTACAATGAACAAACCAGAAAAGCGAGAATCTAGTGCAATGCAAGCTATCAACCGCTTCCTAGAAGCTGAACCTATTTACACTAATTTTGTGGATCAGGAAATAGAGTTACAAAGCCCAATTACTGATGAGTTTTTGTTGACTTTATCTTTAGCTTACCTTGCTGAAGTACGTTGTTACCTAGAATTAGGAGAATATGATACAGCACTTAGCCGCTTTCAACAAGGTGCAGATGTTCTACGCGATCGTACTCGGAAATATCTTGATATTTTACTCACTTCTAACCCCGCAGTATACTTACATCCTCAGTTCAAGGGTGAAATTGATTTGCGTAGATTAACCAGAATTTATCAATGGATCGATCCAATTTTGGATGAAAATGCTGTTTTTGAAAATCAACGTGAAAATCTGGTTAACTTAATAGAGAATCCTAAGCAATGGTTGTCCTCTTTACCACCAGCAATTATAGATCGTAGTGAAATTAAATGGGGATTATTTGGAGCAAATCCTACTCCATTAACAGGGAGATTTGAGAAAGAAGCTTACAAACGCCTTCCTCAAGCTTTAGAAGTTATGGAATCTATGGTAGAAACTAATCGCCGTTTTGAAGCGTATCAAACAGAAATTCAAGCTATTAGTCAACTAGGAATTAGTTTTCATGATTGGCTAAAATTAACTCCTGCTAATGAAGATAAACCGGAAGGTGCAGAGTTAATGTTTATTGTTCCGAAGAAACCATTGGAATTGGTAGCTGCTATTTAAAGGAAAGTGCGATCGCTTTTTCCCTACATTTCTTAAAAGCGATCGCATTTCTACAATCCTAAATATTTGTAAAAAAAAAATCATTAACTTATATAAAGGGAACTCTTCTAAATAAAGTTCAAGCGATCGTAGTGTGTTAGGTTTATTAAATTGTAGTTACAACAAAATCAGGGTATGTGTACTAGAGTTGTTTATCTGGGACCAGAAGATACGATCGTCACTGCACGCAGCATGGACTGGAGGAACAGAGATATGGAATCAAATCTCTGGGCGCTTCCAAAGGAGATGGAACGCAAAGGGGCAGCAGGAGACAACTCCATTAAATGGACTTCCAAGTATGGCAGTGTTGTGACGACTTTTATGGATAGTGGTTCAGCTGACGGGATGAATGAGGCAGGACTGGTTGCCAATATGCTTTATCTCACCGAAACCAAGTATCCAACCCCGATCGAAAACGACCCACGCAATCCCCTAGCTCTTTCTGCTTGGGTGCAATACGTTTTGGATAACTACGCCACTGTTAAAGAAGCAGTTGAGGCGTTAAGAAAAGAACCATTTTACATTGTACCAATCAAATCTCCCGACTACGAAGTAACGAAAGCGGAAGGAACTACTCACTTGGCAATTTCTGACCCTACAGGCGACTCTGCCATCTTCCAGTACATTGACGGCAAGTTGAATATTTACCACGATCGGAAATATCAAGTCATGACTAACTCACCGCCCTATGATCAGCAACTGGCGCTGAATCAGTATTGGGAACAGATTGGTGGAACTACGATGCTACCAGGTACCAATCGAGCAGCGGATAGATTTGTTCGAGCTTCATTCTACATCAAGGCGATTCCCCAAACCTCTGATATCAATGAAGCGATCGCTGGTGTCTTTTCAGTGATTCGCAATGTGTCAGTACCTTTAGGTATCAGCACACCAAACCAACCCAACATCTCTTCCACTCTTTGGCGCGTTGTCGCAGATCACAAGAACAAGCGCTATTTCTTTGAATCTACTCGTAGTCCGAATGTATTCTGGGTCAACTTATCAGATCTGAATTTCGCAAAAGGAGAATCGACGAAAAAGCTGACACTTAAAGATAATCAATTTTTAGTTGGTAATGTGGCGAAAAAGTTTGAAAGCTGTACACCATTTCAATTTTTGCCTGCAAAACATTAGAATTCCTAATTAAGTAGGTGCAAATAAATAAAGTGATAATAGTTATCTAAGGATAGGGCGGGGGGGGAGGCCCCCCCCCCACCAAACAGTAAAAAATGTTGGGGGGGGGAACCGGCCCCCCCCGGGTTGAACAAAACCGATTAAAAACCCAAAACAACCCCACAGTAAGCAAAAAATAAACACCAAGGGGGTGGTGT
>NZ_JBHFNQ010000207.1:0-4134 GCF_041929345.1 Floridaenema aerugineum BLCC-F46 | reverse complement strand
TGTGAATGGAAGTTATAACATCATGAGAAAAGCAGTCCCAAATGTCTTTGACGATGGGATAGAGGGCATTGTAGTTTGCCCAGTGAGGATCACACCTACAAAATAAGACCTAAGATATTTGTCTATGGTTTTATGAACTATGAATCTCGCTGACAGTAGTGATAAGTTTTAGCTATAGTCAGTTGACCTGTGGGGCAAAAAGGTTCAGCAATAAAGGTTTGAGCCGCTTACCCTTGGCTGTGTAGCTAATAGCAGGTTCCAGAAGTAGGAATTGGAGTTTTAAAAGGTGTAGATTATTTACGATCGCTTATGTTCTTGGGATATCGCCCAACCGGATATGAAGGTCTGTATGGAACAACTGCACATCAATCAGCTAATTAAGACTATTCGCACAGAACTACTGCCTGGACTACAAATTGTTAGCATCGATCCCCACGATCCAGTAGTAGTGAATCATTTGCCTGCACCCTGGCAACTTATTGGTACGGGGAACTATGCCGCAGTCGTCTGTCATCCCAATTATCCAGAAGTGGTGGTCAAGATTTACGCACCTTCGCGTCCGGGTTTTGAAGAAGAGTTAGAAGTCTACCGTCGCTTAGGTTCTCATCCAGCATTTTCTGAGTGTTTCTATGGGGAAAATGGCGTTTTAGTCCTCAAGCGGTTGTATGGAGTCACTCTCTACGATTGCCTTCACAAAGGTATCCCAATTCCCAAACAAGTGATACAAGATATTGATGCAGCCTTGGATTATGCTAGGAGTCGCGGACTTTACCCACATGATGTTCATGGTCGCAATGTGATGCTGTATGAAGGAAGAGGGTTAGTTGTAGATATTTCTGACTTCCTGCATCTGGAAACTTGTACGAAGTGGGACGATCTCAAACGGGCATATTACTGGCTGTACCTTCCCCTGTTCTATCCTCTGCGGTTAAGAGTGCCGTATTTTCTGCTAAATGTTGTCCGTAAAAGTTATCGTCTGGCAACTTCTGGCATAATTTTCATCTCTCGGTTAGTGCGTCAGACTTTTGCTAAGGGAAAATTTATCAAAGCTGCAAAAAAATAAATGAGTTTCGATTTTTCTAAGGCTAAAGACTTAGTAACTAATCCTTTGAGTTACTTTTGTAATCTGGGCGAAGATTACGAAAAATATCGTCCTCTTTACCCAGATTCAGCAATTGACAAAATTTTGTCAGGTTTAAAACCTGCCAATGAATTATTAGCCGCTGATATTGGTGCTGGAACAGGAATTGGTTCGAGGTTGCTGGCAAATCGAGGTGTTCGGGTGCTGGCGATCGAACCTAATGCTGATATGCTTAACGCTGTAACATCTCATGAAAGGCTGGAGTTTTTGACTGGAACGGCAGAAAAAATTCCTCTAAAAACGGCATCTGTAGATTTAGTAGTTTCTTTTCAAGCATTCCATTGGTTTGATTTTATGAAAAGCCTTGAGGAGTTTCATCGAATTCTTAAACCTGGGGGAAGATTAGCTTTAATTTGGAATTTTTGGGAACAAACAGATATTACTTCTAAAGCTTATACTGAGTTACTATTTGCGGCAAGTAGCGATCGCCAAAAGCAAACCTCATCTCAACCACAAATCAAAACCTTATTCAAGACTTTACGCTATCAATTATTTTGGCAAGGATTGTGGCTTCCCTATTTTAAAGATCTGCATCGTTACACTTTTACTTTTGAGCAGCATTTGGACTTAGCCGGATTAGTTGGATTAGCGAGAAGTCAAGGTTTTACTCCTCAAGGGGGTACTGCTTTGGAAAAACTGATTTTGAATTTGGGGGAGTTTCGCGATCGGTTTTGTGACAATCAAGGTCGAGTTCGCCTCATTTACTCCACAAAATTGTACTTAGCAACTTCAGCTAAAAACTAAGCCACAAATGATAAAGATAAGCAAAAGCTCCCGGTTGACCGAAATAATCAATTTTTTGACCTATGCGATCGAGCCGAGGTTCAACTATCTCTCCTCTTTTCTCTTTTAACCCAATTCCAGAAAACAAAAACCATACTCGCGGTTGATTTTGTAGCTGACTAAATTGCCGTCGGTAGTCTGACCAAACTTGGTCAGAAATTGCTTCTTTTTTCAAAAAGTCATTATAACCAACTACGTATTGACTCTTAGAATACCCATATTTTTTGGCATAATATTCCAACTGCGCTGAAGTTCCTCCGCCATCACCAAACAGCACATCTCCTGGCTGTTGATTCGCTTTGATATGGGCAATTACTGAACGCATTTCGTATTTAGTTTCTGGTTGAAATAAGAATCCTCCTGCTTCAATTACTGGCGGTAAAATCAGGAAAAAACTAATTATTATTCCGAAAATTCCCACATACTTCTTTCGCCGCTCTTGGTGAAACTTAGCAAGATTCACTTGAGATAAAATAAACGCCGATCCTTGAGCAATAATTAAGATGAAATAAGGAGTCAAAAATAATATTAACCTTGTCCGAAAGGGATATTTATGTAAATAAGTAGCAGTTAAAGTAGCCAGTATAGGAGAAATTAAAATTAACAACTTAATTTGGTTGTTTTTATATAAAATAATGCAGCCAATAACCAAGGCGAAAATAGCAATTCCATCTGCTATGCCAGCAAAACCTAATGGTTTATGAAAGAATCTGCCGAAAGAGTCTAGTAACCAAAGTATATCAAAAATACTTTTGGGATATTCAGGACTCCAAGAGGATTGTAGTGACTCATTTTTCATCGATTTGGAGATGATGAAAAAGTAGTAAAGTGCAAAACCAATTAGCAAAATTAAATAAGCTGGTAAGCGATTAATTACGATCGCTTTTCGTTTTTGAGCAGAACTAGTAATTAGACAGGCTAACTCAACTCCTCCTAATGAGAAAATGGCAGTATGGGAAAACCACATGGCAAGTATTCCCAGGAATCCGAGTAAGAAAACTTTGCTTTTTTTCAGGATGCGATCGCGCAACGGAATCAACAATAAACAAAGCAACAATCCTACCATGATATCGCTAGAATATTGCTTCACTTCAGTAGCATAGTAAAGCGGATATTTCAAACAAGCTAACAGAATTAAGGCAATGGGTAAAGCGATCGCAGATAAACTCCATTTTCCTAATTGATAAAGTGCGAATAGAGAAACAATCCCAGCAATTAAAGGAAACAATCGCAGCGAATATTCATTATTACCAAATAACTGCACCGCCAACTTTTCTACCCATAGAAATCCCGGAGGTGCTGCTTGATCGTAATCCAAAGGTTGCAGTAATTCTAAGTAAGAGCGATTGACGATATTTAGGGCGATATATGCTTCATCTCCCCATAAAGAACGGTTGCTGATGTATTGTGCTAAACGGATAATGATGCCATAAGCGATCGCAAAGAAAGCCAGCTGATTAATAACTTTCCAGGTTTTCGGCTGCACCTTGTCGGTGTCTGCGTAGTTGTCAGGTAAAGTATCCACTATTTTCAATTTTCCTGGTAAAAATAGAAATTAATGGAAGACATGATATCACAAAGCGATCGCTTCTTTTTTTGCTAAAATATTAAGTATTGGAATAAAATTATTTACTCGATCCTCCAACCATAGATCTTACTTTCTTGTCCAGACTGATTATCGATCGTTGTTACAAAAAGATTTTGCCCTTTAGCATTCCTAAATTGAAACAAACAAAGTCCTAATCCTGTTCCAGAACAATCAACAATTTCGGTATAGCCTTTTTTGATTAAAGAATCGATCGTACTATTAGGAACTCGATTATTCACTTGCTCGGAATTAACTACAGGTTGCCAACCTTGCTTAATTAACATAGTTCTGACTTGAGCATAATTCATATTTCGCCGCAATCTAGGCAATGATTGGGCAAAAGATGACATTTCAACTGAACAAATGAGAGTTAAAAGTACGCTGGAAAAGAATAGTTTATTCATATCTTGCTGTGTTAGATAAAACCAAATATTTTCTAAGCCTCGCTTTGCCTACCGTGACAAACGGTATTATTGTAGATTGAATCCCCACGAAACTAATCTTTTTATTTCATCAGAGAATTATATACTCTGCCCAGAAAATAGTTTCAATAAGTGGGTTAATTTTCTCAATAAGACTTAGATTTTTAGGAAGCATCCATGAATTTAAACGTATTTTCAAT